>JBGTHN010000290.1:0-1967 GCA_041746235.1 Pyrinomonadaceae bacterium
GTTGGGAATCCGAGTTCTTCTGATCAGAAAAAAATACAAAAGCGGTGCAGTGAGAGTCAGATCGTAAGTAATTCCGACCGCTAATTCGGGATATTTCGTGGTAAACGAACTGAACGGAATGCTCAACGAAAGAATCAAAATAATTCCAAGCACTATAAATGCCAAATATGAAAAATTCCGATTTATAATTGTCGTATTCATCTCAACTTACTCTAAACAGCTTCGGATTGCGATGTAAAATTAAATTCCTTTATTTTCAACGCAGGCAAAAGTGACGCATTTCCGCCTCCGATTCTTTCAGGTTCGCCGATCATTTCTACATTTCCTGCCGCTAACATCTGAATCATTGATTGGTTAAAACGGAAATTTTTCACAGGATATGCGATCTTTCCATCTTCGATCATCCAAATTCCATCACGCGTTAAACCCGTTACGCTTGCCGTTCGCGGATCGGTTGTGCGGATATACCAAAAACGGCTGATGATTAAGCCTTTTTTTGTGGATTTTATCATTTCGTCAATGCTCGAAGGCTTTTCGCTTGATTCTATAATTGTATTAACTGGTCCCGGCGTTGGCTGTGTTTCTTTTTGTTTTGCCCAAAAACGTGAATAAACGAGATTTTCCAAAACGCCGTTTTTTACCAAATAGATTTTTTGCGATGGTATTCCGCCTTGTGCAAAAGGTGAATCGGGAATTTGCGGATTCCAAGGGTCACTCAAAATGTTTATTCGTTTATCAAAAATTTTCTCACCGAGTTTTGTTTTTCCACCTAGTGTCGAAAACGGACTGCGACCTTCTTCGGCAAGTCGTGCATCAAATTGATTTGTGATATTACCCAAAAGATCATCAACTGCTTGCGGTTCGAGTATTACGGTGTAAACTCCCGGTTCTATGGTTTTTGCTTTGCGTCCTTCGGTAGCTTTTCGGATTGATTCGTTGGCGATTCGTTCCGTGTCCAAACTATTTATATCAATCGTGCTTCGTTGAAAATACCCCGAACTTTCTCCGTCAGGCGTTCGTGCCGTCATTGAAAGGCTTGAATAAGTTCTTTTATTGAAATTGAAATTTTTATTTTTTGTCGCAAATCCGCTCGCAAAAGCTCTCGCTTCGTGAAAGCCCGCACTTATAACTTTTGCTTTTTCACTTTTTTTAAGAATTTCGCTAACCTTTTTCGCCCGATCAGTTAGGGAAATATCTGCAGTATTTTCTGCAAAAGCATTTGAATCTTTATATTTTTGTTGCCCTAAAGTCGGCAAATATTGTTTATCAACCGGCGAAATTTCAGCGATTTTTTCGGCTTCTTCAACCATTGCTTTGAGGCTTGCGTCATCAAAATCCGTTGTTGACGAAGAACCGCGTTTTCCTTTGATCCAAACTGTTATATTTGCACCACGCTCAACGGTATTTCCACTCGTCAAAAATGCATTGCGGGCAAATCTAAGATGCGAATATTTTTCACTGCTGACCGAAACCTGTGCATCGTCGGCTTTTACATACGAGAGAATTTTGTCGGTAATTTGTTTAGCTTCTTTTTCGTTTAATAACATTTTTATTTTTCTCCGAACTTAACTTACAGAAGTATTCAAAACATTAATATCGCGGAAACGTGCAACGGGACAACCGTGCGAAACTGCATTAGATTGTCCAGGTTGACCTTTTCCGTCGTTGAAAGTTCCGGGCAACTCGTAAGTTGATTTTCCACCGAGTCCGTCACACGCGTTCCAAAAATCGGTTGTGCGTGATTGATATGCGACATCGCGGAGCATTCCCGTAACTTTGCCGTTTTTAATTTCCCAAAATGTCTGTCCGCCAAATTGGAAATTATAACGCTGTTGGTCAATCGAATAACTTCCGCGACCGTGAATCATAATTCCATTTTTTACATCCGAAATTAATTCTTCGGCAGAAGCGTCTTTTTCATTAGGTGCAAGCGAAAGGTTCGGCATACGCGGGAACGGAACACTGCT
>JBGTHN010000291.1:0-7348 GCA_041746235.1 Pyrinomonadaceae bacterium
CACAGCCATTTGTATTTTCCTTTTTCTCTGAAAAATTCATAACAAACCAAACACGCTAACGTAAAAAAGCCGAGCAAAATTTCCGTGGAAGCCGAAGCCCAAACAACCGCTTCGCTGTGTATCGGATGAACACCAAATAAAAATGCGGCGATTGCCGGAATCTCCTTTGATTCGCACCATTTTTTGCCTAGATAAAAAATCAGCAAGGTTGTAGCTATATGAAATAAGACCGAAAACAGATGCCATCCGACAACATTAAAACCGAAAAGTTTGTAATTGAGTAAAAGCGAAAAACTAAAGATCGGTCGAAAATAAGGTCCGACAGGTTCGGAATTATCAACTTCCATAAATTGCCAAACACTCGATGTGAGAAGTTTCGGAGCATTTTCCCAAGATAAGATCAAAGAGTTTCTTTCGATCTGAAACCAATCGTCATAAACAAATTGATTATTAAGCGAATTAAAATAAACCAACGCCGATGAAATAACCAAAATGAAAATTATCAATTGTTCATTTTGAAAAAACGACTTTATTTTGGTTTCGGTTGAAAAGTTTGTTTCGACATTTTGTTTGTCGGAAACTTCAGTTAAAACCTTTTTATTTACTTTTTTTGTTTTCATTTTTTTACAATGATATGCTCAAATTTAATTTTGTAAAAGTCAGCTTATTTAATTCAGTATGGATAATAATTCCGTAGTTTTATTTTTTATAGATGGATTGGGAATCGGTGAGGTCAATCATTCAAATCCGTTTTTAACTATTGATAATGTTGAACCTTTAGCTCATTTTATCAATGTAAAAAGCACAGTTATCAACGAAGGAATTCTAATTCCAACCGATGCTTGTTTGGGAATTGAAGGTCGTCCGCAGAGTGCTTCCGGGCAAACTACAATTTATACAGGAATTAACGCTTCAAAGTATTTAGGTCATCACAAACAAGGTTTTCCAAATGAAAAGTTGCGTGAATTAATTAAGGAACATTCGATTTTTTTGCAATTAAAAAACAAAAAGATCGAACCGAATATCTTTGCAAACACATATACACCACAATTTTTTGAAAAAAAACCGCGTTGGAAATCGGCAACAACTTGTTCGGTTGAAGCAGCGGATTTGAGGTTTTGTAGATTGTCTGATTTGCATGGCAGAAAATCTTTATTTCACGATTTTACAAATGAATCATTGATCGAAAAAGGTTTTGATGTGCCAAGATTTATGCCAATTGATTGTGCAGAAATTCTTGCGAACTTAAGCCGTCAATATCGGTTTACTCTTTATGAACATTTTATAACCGATAAGATCGGACACGACCAGGATTTTGAACGTGCCAAAACTCATCTGCCGCAACTTGCCGAATTTATTCGAGAAACATTAAAAAGAATTAATTTGGATAAAACAACATTCATCTTGACAAGCGACCACGGAAACATAGAAGATTTGTCCATACGAAATCATACCCGAAACAAAGTTCCAACCATCGTTTGGGGAAGAAACAAAGAATTCGTTGCAAAAAACATAACAGATTTAACCGACATTACACCGACAATTCTAAATTTATTAACTAAATGACAGAACCAACAAAATTGGAAAAATTACCAAAAAATGACCGTAAAGAAATATTCGGTTGGATGACCTATGACTGGGCAAATTCAGCCTTTTATACAACAGTTGTTGCTGTTTTACTCGGACCATATTTGATAAGCCTCGCACAGACCACTTTGTGCAAAGGAGTTCCACAGGCGTTGTTAGAAAATCATCCGTGTCAGGATGCAACAATTTTTAATTTGTATTTCTTTAATGTTACACCGAAAGGTTTTCCGGCATTCTGTATTGCCATTTCGGTATTTTCGATGGTTATGTTTTTACCGATCTTAGGAGCGATTGCAGATTACACAAATTTAAAAAAACGCCTGATGGCGATCTTTTGTTATGTCGGAGTATTAGCTAGCTGTCTTTTATTTTTTGTAACGGCAGAATCTTATCTTATTGGCGGACTTTTGCTTGTAGTTTCCAATATGTGTTTTGCCGCCACCAACGTGTTTTACAATGCTTTTTTAATTGATATTGCATCGGAAGATAAACGCGACCGAGTTTCAAGTTATGGTTACGGTGCGGGTTATATCGGTGGTGTAATAATGTTGATTTTGAATCTCCTTTTGATAAATAATGCGGAATCACTTGGAATCACAAAAGGATTTGCGGTCAGAATCTCAATACTTGCGGCTTCGCTTTGGTGGGGGATTTTTGCTGTCGTTACATTTTATTTAGTAAAAAGCCGTGAACCTGAAAAACAATTACCGCAAGATAAAAAGTTGATTACCATCGGTTTTAGCGAAATCAAAGAAACTTTTAAAGAACTCAAACGATTAAAATATACAACATTATTTCTTGTCGCATATCTTTTTTATAACGACGGAATACAAACTGTCATACTACAATCATCGGCTTTTTTATCTAACGAACTTTTTACTTTACAGGAAAGGAATGCAAATGAAGATCAGACCTTTTTGATCGGTATTTTTATTGTCGCACAAATTTTTGCATTTATCGGAGCCATTTCATTTGAAAGACTTGCAAGATATATCGGAGCGAAAAAGACTATTATTTTGTCTCTGATAATTTGGTGTTCGATTGTAATTTTTGCATACTCATTTCTACATTCTAAATGGCAAGCGTGGATTATGGGAGCATTTATCGGGCTTGTTCTAGGAAGTGCACAGGCACTTTCGAGGTCTTTATTTTCCCAAATGATACCAAAAGGACGTGAATCTTCATTTTTTGGACTTTACGAAATATCGGAAAAAGGAACTTCTTGGATGGGACAATTGCTCTTTACAATTGTTGTTGGTGCAACAGGTTCATTTCGCCACGCAATTTTAGCCTTGATCGTGTTTTTTGTGATCGGAAGTGTGATTTTATTGTTTACTGACACAACCCGTGCCATCCACGAAGCAGGGAATTTAACACCCGAAGAAGCCGCCGGTGAGAGTTGATATTTGTTTTGCAAGAAAAGTTGAATATAATTGTTCAACTAAATAGAATTTGAATTTATTATCAGGATAAAAATTGTGGAAAATACAACAAACGAAAAAATTGTAACGATTTTCGGCGGTTCAAAATGCAAAGAAGATTCGCTTGAATATCAACAAGCAAAAGAAGTCGGTGCAAAATTAGCAGAAGCCGGATTTACGATCTGCACAGGCGGATATTTGGGTGTAATGGAAGCGGCTTCGCGTGGTGCAAGGGAAAAAGGCGGACGAGTTTTAGGAATCGTCTTGAATCAATTCAAATCCGAACCAAATCGTTTTTTAACCGATAAAGTTGCCACAGATCATTTTTATGATCGCTTACAAAACTTAATTCAACGCTCCGCCGGATTTATTGCAATTCGCGGCGGAATGGGAACTGTTACCGAAATTTCGCTGGTTTGGAATAAATTACAAACCGGAGTGATTGATAATCGTCCGCTTGTTCTTTTAGGAGATTGTTGGAAAAATGTTGTTAAATCCTGGCAGGAAAATTTAGTTGTGAGTGATGCTGATGTAAGTTTTTTGAATTTTGCCGACACATCGGAAGATGCGGTTAACATCATAATTAACAAAATTTCTTAGAGCGGTTAAATTATACGATTTGATAAATTGCACCTTCTAAGTTTTAATTGTGATTTAAAGGTTGAAAATGCGAAAGAAACATTCGATCGAAAATATCGGCAGTAAATTAAACGGCAATGAAGTAATTTTAAGTGGACGAGCCGTTTCAAGAGGTGTCGGTATCGGCAAGAGCCTCTGTTTACACGGAAATAAACGTCAATTTTACAGAGTTCGGATTGATGAATCAAAAATTGAAAAAGAACTCAGAAGATTTCGGGCATCGGTTCGCCTTGCCAATCGTCAACTTAAAAAAATAGCTTCACCTGTAGTTGCAGAAGTTGGGGAACATCAGGCAAGTATTTTTGAAACACATCGGATGTTTCTTGAAGACAAATCACTTCTCAAAAAAATCGAATCAACAATAATCGAACAAAAGGTAAATGCCGAATGGGCAGTCAAAGTTGTCATAGATTCTTTTGTTGCAACTTATAAAAACTTTTCCGACAAACATCTCCGCGAAAAATATGTTGATCTCGAGGACATCGGCGAAAGACTACTTACGGCACTCGGCGGCGGAAAAAAATCTCTGGTTGAATTTGATAAAGATACTATTATTATTGCCAGAGAAATAAACCCTTCAACATTAATAGAACTAAGTAAAAATAATCCGAAGGCTTTAATAACCGAAAACGGCGGTTGGACTTCGCACACATTTATCCTGGCGAGAGAATTGAATATTCCGGCGGTGACAGGTGTTAAAAATATTTTGAGAAACGTTGAATCCGGCGAAAGAGTAGTTGTAGATGGATTTAACGGACAAATATTTATAAATCCGTTTGAAAAATCGCTCGACAAATTTCGAGTCAGAGAAGCTAATTTTGTAAAATCACAAACTGAAATCTATTCGTCAACCCGAAAAAAACTTAAAACTCTTGATGGTTTTGAAGTTACGGTTCGGGCAAACATAGATTTAGCAGACAAATACATTCAAGCCAGAAAATTCGGTGCCAAAGGAATCGGTCTTTATCGTTCAGAATTTTTGTTTAATCAAAATAAAGGTTTTCCGACAGAAAAAGAACAGTATGAAAGTTATAAAAAAATTGCCAAACTCGTCGGTTCACACGGAATTCGTATCAGAACATTTGATCTAAGCATTGACCAAATTGCCGTGCAAAGCACTCAAAAAGAAAAAAATCCGGCACTCGGTTTAAGGGGAATTCGTCTCGGGATAAAATTTGAACCTGAATTCCGTAAACAAATTCGAGCAATGTTACGTGCTTCTTTTGAAAGCAATATTGATATTGTCTTGCCAATGATTTCCGATGTTTCGGAAATTTTATGGGCGAAACAGATAATAAATGAGGAAAAAGCGAATTTAACGCATAAAGGAATTGAATTCGGAAATCCTAAACTCGGTTCAATGATCGAAGTTCCGGCGGCGGTTTTTTCAATTTCTAAAATTATTGAAGAATCTGATTTTTTAAGCGTCGGAACAAACGATCTAGTTCAATATCTTTTAGCGGTTGACCGCGACAACGAAGAAGTTGCCGATTGGTTCAGAACACTCCATCCGGCAGTTTTATCGGCGATAAAAATAGTTTTGGATGCCGCAAAAAAATATGAAAAACCTGCAATAATATGTGGCGAAATGGCTGGTTCTCCGCTTTATGTTCCGATCTTAATTGCTTATGGAGCAAACGAATTAAGTATGAATTTGAATTCGATTTCGCGTGTCAGAAAGATCATCGCAAATATTGCCCAGGAAGAAGCAAAAGAAATTGTTAAGGAATTTGAAAATTGTCGAACTGCTGACGAAATTGAAAATTTGGTTGACAAAAGATTTAAAGAAAAATGGAAGCATCTTTTTGATTTTTAGGAAGTAAAATAAATAAATGAGTATTTATCGTCAAAGGTTTGAAGAATTATACCAATTTTTTGCGGGATATTTTCATCAGGATTGGAGTCATACTTTTGATTGGAAAAACGATCTGCCAAACTTCGCTCCCGTCGTTCGTCATTTTAAGGCGACAAATCCAAAACCTTATATTCTAAAAGTTAGAAATCAACTCGAAGATTTGCTTCAATATGATTTGGATGAGTCGGAACTTCAAAAAGCCTTGAGCGAATTGGGAAGTAATTATTTTCCAAAACAGAACTCAGAAACTTATCGGAATTGGTTAAAAATGATCTTAGAAATATTAAATGATCCGACCGAAAAAGGTAAAGTTTTGACGGAAATTGAAAAAAAATAAAAAATTTAGGAAACATTTTTCAAAAGCCTCCGATAATGTAGTTGGTGTTAGAAATCTAAGCACTACTATTTTATCAAAACCTGTTCAATTCTTAATTTGAATTGCTTATTTGCAAATAGTAGTGTGGAAAAATTTTTAAGCATTACTAACGAATGGATTTGATGTGCCTCGGCGGATTTATAGTTGAAAAGGAGAGCAAGAAACTGCGGCATATCAATTCATTCGTTTTTTATTTTGTGTGAATAAGTTTTTGTAAATACAAAAAATTAGCATTTTTAGGCAGAAAAATGTTAAATTTGATAAAAATAATTTTAAAGGACAGAAAATAAAATGTCTGTAAAAAAAACAAGTTCACCTTTTAGCAGCGGTGCAGAATCTCTGGAGTCTTTAAGTCAGAAGGATTTAAATAAAACTAAAAAGACGGAAAGTAGTTTTGAAAAGGCTCTGGCGGAAGTCGAAGGGCAAATTGAGCAGGCGGGGCAAAGTTCAAAACCGGGAAGTGCAGAAAAATCAGCATTAAGTAATATTGCCTCGAATGCTCAATTGGATACACCGGAAGGTGCGTTTGGTGCGGTCAAAGAATCGGCGGGTTTCTTAGTAAAATTGCGGTTAAGTGAAGACTTTGGAAATTCGGAACAAGGCAAAAAACTTTCGGAAGACTTAAGTGAGTTTATTGCCCGTGATCCGTTTATGCACCGAAAAATTTTAGGAATTTTACAAAAGCTAAAGTGAAAAAGTGATATTTGGTTTTTTAGTTTTCACTTTTTCACTTTTTTACTCTACAAAATAAATGTCTGAAAGCTCCGGGGAAAAGACTGAACAACCGACCCAGAAACGGCTCAAAGACGCTAAGAAAAAAGGGCAGGTTGCCAAGAGTCAAGATTTATCTTCTGCCGTGTTGCTTCTTGTAGCAGTCGGCGTTTTGTGGTTGGGTGGAAGTTTTGTCGGCGGATACGCACTTGAAACAATAAAAGCACAATATGTTTCGGCAACAGCCTTTAAGGGGGAAATGACTCAAGAGGTTGTTTTTTCAGCATTAGGGCAAGGTGTTTTGAGTTTTGCAATTATACTTTTGCCGCTTTTTGTTGTGGTTTGGGTTTTTGCTTTCACGGTAAATTATCTACAAGTCGGCTCAATTTTTGCAACTGAATCGGTCAAACCACAATTTTCAAAACTCAATCCGGCAGAAGGTTTCAAGAACAAATTCCTAAAATTACGTCCCTACGTTGAATTATTAAAAACGGTCTTTAAAATGCTTATCACGGCGGTTGTTGCGGGAACGGTTTTGTGGGCGGCACGCGAAGATATTGTTTTATTAAGTGCAAAGCCGATTGATGTTTCAATTGCATATACTTTCGGTTTAATCGTTGAGATCGGGTTTAAGATCGGCATAGTATTTCTGATTCTCGGTGGTGGAGATTTTTTTCTACAAAGATTTCTTCATCGTCGTGATATGAAAATGACCAAACACGAGGTCAAACAGGAATATAAAGAAACTGAAGGAAATCC
>JBGTHN010000292.1:0-3788 GCA_041746235.1 Pyrinomonadaceae bacterium
GGTGTGCAAACGATAATTGCTGTCAAAGGAAATTCGGCACGATCTTTAAGTTGTCGGCAATGAATTGCTAAAACATCTTTATCAAAAGTAAGATTTTCGTCCATTGCAAAGACTTCTGTTTTTCCACCGAATTCTTCGATTATCTTCCGATGATACGGATAATAAGGCTCAAAAACGAGTGCAGATTTATCTCGCAAATAGCTTTGAGCAATGCCGATCAAAGCACCTGTTCCGCCGGTTGTGATTAACAATTCAAACGGCTTGCTATCAACGTCAATCTCAATTCCGTTATATTTCCTGATCTTTTCCGCAACTGCTTTCCGCAAATTTGCGTCACCTTCCGATCCGCCGTAATGATTCTCACTAGCATTGATTATCTGAAATGCTTCCTTCGCCAACGTCGGATCAATCGGCAGATCAGATTGTCCTTGAACAAGATTTCCTTCACGCGAAACAAGCCGCGTGATCGCACGTATATCGGGTTTAATTTTCTGTGTTTTTGCTTCTGTCATAATTTTATAAAAATAGCAGTTTTTTTGAGAGAATTCTAATGTGACAAAAACTTTTCTCTCACAATGTTATTTGATATTTCAGCACGAATATGTCGAAATTAAGTTAAGATAAAACTATGTTAGAAAATAATTTACCACCAAGTATTAAAGCAGGATTATTCGGCGGACACTTTTTCAAATTTCGCCGCCGACCAACTGAATTATTGACGGAACTTTCAAGACTCGGCGACATTACATATTTGCGTATGTTTAATCAGCCCGCATATTTTCTCAATCATCCCGATTTGATTAGAGATTTATTAATAACGAGCAATACAAAATTTGAAAAAGGTCGGGCATTAAAGCGTGCGAAAAATCTGCTTGGCGATGGTCTTTTGACTAGTGAAGGCGAGAAACATCTGCGTCAGAGGCGTATGATTCAACCGTCATTTCATCGCCAACGCATTGCCGAATATGCCAAAGCGATGACCGAATATTCCGATAGAATGCGGGATGAATGGCAAGACGGCGAAGTTCGGGATATTGATAAAGAGATGATGCGGCTGACGTTGCAAATTGTTGGCAAGACGCTATTTAACGCTAATGTTGATAATGAATCGGACGAAGTTGGGCAAGCGATGACGACAATAATTGAGATGTTTGATTATTTGCTTATTCCTTTTTCCGAATTGCTCGAAAAATTGCCTCTTCCACAATCAAATCGTTTCAAAAAATCCAAAGAAACGCTTGATGAAGTGATTTACAGTATTATTGATGAACGCAGAAAATCTGGCGAAGACAAAGGCGATTTACTCTCGATGCTTCTGCTGGCACAAGACGAAGAAGACGGCAGAGGAATGACTGATGAACAGGTTCGAGATGAAGCCTTAACTCTTTTTCTTGCAGGACACGAAACAACTGCAAATGCAATGACTTGGACATTTTATCTGCTTTCGCAAAACCCCGAAAAAGCCGCCAAACTCCACGAAGAATTAGACCAAATCTTAAACGGCAAAACGCCTTCGCTTGAAGACGTTGCAAACCTAAAATACACCGAAGCCGTCTTCGCCGAATCAATGCGACTTTTCCCACCAGCTTGGGCAATCGGCAGACTTTCAATCGAAGAACACAAATTCGGCGAATACGATATTCCAAAAGGTGCTTTGATTTTGTTAAGCCCTTATGTAACTCAACGTGACGCTCGCTTTTGGGAAAACGCCGACGCTTTTTACCCCGAACGTTGGGAAAAACAAAGCATCAAAGAAGCAAGTAATAAACTTATATATTTCCCATTCAGCAAAGGCGTGCGAAGCTGCATCGGCGAAAGTTTTGCTTGGATGGAGGGAATTTTGCTCGTTGCAACCTTAGCTCAAAAATGGAAACTAAGCTTGATGCCCGAACAGAAAATCGGTTTGAATCCATTGATGACTTTGCGACCGAAATTTGGGATGAAAATGAAGATTGAGAAAAGGTAATATCTAAACAACTTCCCATCTGAATTCACGGAACTCTGAAATCAGTTCAAAATCTTTAGCATTTGTCGTCAATAGTTTGAAACCATTTCGAGCGACGCTCATTGCTAAAATAGTGTCGTTTGTTAGACGTGCTTTTCCAATTTTTTCAAAGCCGTGTTTTTTACCGATTTTGTTTAAGATTTGTCCAGCGATTGACCAATCGGTTTTATTTGGAACAAGCAATCGATTTATTTGGGTGAATTCTTTTTCAAATTTGTTGAGAGTTTTAACAGATTTTTTATCGAAAGCCCCTGCATATAGTTCCTCCAAAACAACAGCACTTAGCCAAAGCGGATTAAAAATATTTTCACCCAAAATATTTCTTTGACTCAAGATGTTTGAATCGCCGTTTCGCAAAGCATTTATATAAACCGAAGTGTCAAAAACTATTGATTCAATCATCTAAATTTCCAAATACATCTTCGATTTCAGTATTACTTTTCAAAAACTTTTCCGTCGCTTTAATTGCTTTTTTATTTTTTTCTTCTTCGGTAATTATTGAATCTAAAGCAAGTTCGATCGTTTCTGTTTCCGTCTTTGCACCGAGTATTTTCTTTGCAAGATTTATCTTTCCCTGATTCAAAATCAGATGTTTATTTTTCTTATCTGTGGCTATATTCATAATTTTATCTCCGACAAAATGTTATGTTCATAATAACTAAAAGTATGTGCATAATCAAGAAAATAATATTTTATAATTTGAACATTCCAATATATTGTGCGTATATTATTAGTGTAGTCATTCAGGAAGAGTGACGAAAATTTATACACGGAGAGTGTTTTAGACAAATGAATAAAAAATATGATTACGGAATCGTCATCGGACGCTTCCAGCCCTTCCATTTAGCACACCAAGATTTAATCCAACACGCAATAAAATTATGTGAGAAAGTCATCGTTATACTTGGCTCGGCTCGAAGTGCGTCTGATGTTAAGAATCCTTTCACGCCGCAGATGCGTGAGGAAATTATCAGAGCGTGTTTTCCGAAAGAGAATTTAATTTTTCGGGCGGTGCGGGATTATCCCTATAACGACCACGTTTGGACGACGGAGATTCAGAATGTTGTCAATGAAGTCGTTGAAGATGATGGCGACGAGCATGCGAAAGTTGCGGTTGTCGGTTTTTTCAAAGACCGCAGTTCCTATTATCTGAAAATGTTTCCGCAGTGGAATTTTGAAGAGTTTTTCAATTCGGATAAAAAGTTTTTAAGCATTCACGCAACGAGCATTCGTGAGAAATATTTTGCAAATAATGAAAGTTGGCAAAAGGATGTTCCGCCAAAAGTTGCGAATTATCTGACTGCTTTTAAGGAATATCCGACTTTTAGGCATCTTCAAAAAGAATTCGAGTATCTGGAAAAATATAAAGAAGACACAAAATTCGTCGGCGTTCCTTTTGCACCAGTTTTTGTAACGACGGATGCGGTCGTCGTCCAAAGCGGACACATTTTGGTTATTCGTCGCGGTTTCCAACCCGGCAAAGGCTTGCTCGCACTTCCGGGTGGATTTATTCAACCTGATTTGACGCTTGAAGACAACGCCATTAAAGAATTAAAAGAGGAAACTCAGATAAAAGTTCCTGCTCCAATCTTGCGTGGGAGCATCAAGGCTAAACAAGAATTCGACTATCCCGAACGCTCCCAACGCGGGCGAACGATAACTTTTGCATATTACATAGAACTCGAATCAAGTCTGAAAAACGGTCTGCCAAAAGTAAAAGGCGGCGACGATGCCAAAAAAGCATTTTGGCTGCCGCTTTCTGCTTTGGGCGAAAAAGAAGACG
>JBGTHN010000293.1:0-2829 GCA_041746235.1 Pyrinomonadaceae bacterium
AAGGTTTCCGCGAACAACTAATATTCCGCCACCCGAACCACTTAAACTCAAATCACCTTCAACATAGGTAATTCCGGTTGATGTAGCATTATTTCCAACATTTGGTGGTGTTACACCACTTGCAAAATATCTTCCTGAGGAAGATGCGACATTTTTTAGGGCTTCGAGCGTAGCATCAAGATTGTTTGTATTTTGCAACCAAAATGGTATCTCTGTATTAATATTTGAAGGAGTCCCGATAATATCAGCTTTACGTGCTGATCCGGCTAAATTTGAATTGACCGTCGCTAAGTTTGTATCATTGTTCGTTCCAATTGGTGGAATCAATACATTTGAAACAACATCATCACCGGAATACGTAACATTTTGCGAATTTCCAGCGTCAAAGACAAAACCAGATGTTGAACCTATTAATGTCAAAGTAGCCGGAGCAGACAAGCCATTAAAGAAATTCTTTTGGACAATGGCTTCAAGTTCCTTTCTTGATCCACGCGGACCTAATCCGATGGATTTTATCAAAAGACGAATCGGTTCAGCAGGTGTAATTGTTCCGGTTAAAGTTGTTTCACCGCCATTGGTATTTGGTGCATTTGGTATTAATGGATCTGCTGCTAATGTTATTTTGCTTCCCATTAATGAAATAACTTGCGAGTCAAAATTTAATTTCACAGTTCCGACAGAAGTCTGAGTAATAGTTCCAGGTTCAATAAATCCACGGATCACTCTTGTTGCTGCATAAGGAACATACATATTTACATCTAATGTAAAACGAACGCCTTCATTGATAGTTGCTCCAAGCCCCTGTCTTGAAATAACGAATTTTCCAAAGTCAGTATTTGCTGCCCCCGAAGAAACATTTATATTGTTCGCTGTTTTTGGCACGTATGTGATTGTTACTGTGTTGGCACCTGTACCAAAAGTCTTTGAACTGCCCGAGCCATCTATTGAACCACTTGTGCTATATGAAACAGATACTCCCGTATTATCCGGGTCAATGATAGAGATCATATATGCCTGTCCGTCTTGAGGATTATATGTGCCGGAGCTAAGAACAACTCTGTCTGGATTAGTTTGACCACTTGGCGTGTAATTATAGTTTAACCAACGCGAAAGACGTGCGAAAGTATTTGTGTCAGTAGATTTATTTGATGTACTCCGATTAAGAGCTCTTAAGAAATCAATCCGGTTTGCTGAATCATTTGCAGGTTTGGAAGCGTCAAGCAGTGGATTTGCCGGTTTATTCCCGCGTAAGACGTTTAGCGTCGCCTGAATACCGGTTTCGGCGGCATTATATGCTTGCTGTTCGGCAGTTGCATCGGTAACATTTGCGGTATTCATCGAAACTTCAAGTAATAGTCCCGCACTTGCCACCAATAGCAGAAAAGAGATCAGCAAAACTACTACCATTGCCGCCCCTTCTTCACCTTTTCTATTTTTCAATTCTACCTTTTTAATTTTCTCTTTTTTCATTAAAATTTTACACCGCCATTTTAATTTCTAATATTGATTCAACATATAATTTGAATTTCTCAAGGTTACATCCGAAGTGAATGTGACCGTCTGGTTTGAAGGTTGCCCCTGCACCGGTTCAAGTTGAACGGTTATTGTTATTCTCACCCGTCCGGTATTATTTGTGGGATTATTCGATTCTGTCGGTGCTGAACTACTTCCCACATAATCAAAATATCGAAAAGTTACATTACTTATTTTATTGATAATTGCCGATGTGGTTGGTGTATCATTCGGGTCATAGCGAACGATTGATTCGGTTGTTCCGTCAAAATAATATGTAATATCTTCGCCCGGACTATTTGTATTTAAGTTAAGGTTCACAACATTTGTCCTAAAGTGCAGTTGTGAATTATTTGAATCTCCTACTACGATTCCATTTGAAGTAAGTCCGTAGCCGGAGTTTGCAATTTCGTGGGACATTACGCTAAGTGCGGCTTGAGCGGAAACTAAAGCATCTGCTTTACGGCTTTCTCTTTCTCTCATTCCCAAAGAACGGGCAAATAAAGTTGAAACAATTCCAAGTAACACAAGCGTCAAGGTCATTGCAATTAACAACTCTATCAAGGAAAATCCTTTATTATTTTTTTCTTTTCTGATGCTCATATATATAATTGCTGCTTAATTACTTCTTACACGCTGTAAAATGACTTCTGCTGGAACTGCTGTCTGCCAACCCGGTGTCGGTCTATCTAAACTTACTTTTAATGTAATTTCTTTTATAGTTTTTTTGTCATCAATTTGAATCCCCGCAGTAAAGGGGTCGTCATCAACCTTTAAATTAACAATAAATCTGTCACCATTTGGCAAAGTAACTAATTTTGGTAATCTCTCTCCGCCAATAAGCAAAGTATTAGTGATCGCCGGTGTAAATTTGGCACTTCGCAGATTCTCAACTTCTTGTTGCAAAACTGCCAAAGCCTCTGAACGTGAGTTATTGCCTGCATTGAAACTGATCGCATAAGTAAAAGTGAAAAACACACCAAGCATTACAATCAAAAGGATTGTCATCGCAAAAACAACTTCGACAAGAGAAAAACCTTGCTCGCTTTTACTCTGCTTTTCGTTTTTGGTTAAACAAGAACCTTCGCTATTGTATTTGTTATCAAAAAGTCTTTGCATAATGATTTTGGTCAAAAGTTGAATGCCTCTATTTACACTGCCCATTTCCTGAAACCTGCATTGGTGCCTTACATATACATCCGGTCTGTGACGGACGTTCATTTCTTGAGCAAGTGCGTGGAGTCGGTGTTGGTGTCAGCGTTGGTGTTGGTGTTACTGTTGGCGTTGGTGCGGGTGTCCCAACCGGTGGTCCATTAT
>JBGTHN010000294.1:0-4063 GCA_041746235.1 Pyrinomonadaceae bacterium
TTCGAGTTGCCCCATCATTACTTCCGAATCAACAAGATTCTTAGGACACCCAAGACTGACAAATCCAACTTTTTTCATTTTTTACCTAATTTTCTTACAAAACTTATTATGAGATAAATCAAAGGAGAAATTAACAATAAAAAAACTAATGTTACTTTGCTAAAAAATACTTTTTGAAAATTAAAAGTATAGCCATATATATTTAACTCTTTTATAATTTCAACAGGTAAAACCCCACCAAAAAAGAAAATAAATATAGAAAATGATATGTAATCAGTAATTTTTCGATTTAAGGAAAAAAGAATAATACCAATTAATAAAAAGATTATTGCAAACAATTCAACATAACTTACCTTATTAAATCGGTCTATATCAGTTAAAAGTTGCAAACTTTTAACTGATATATAGATGAATACTACACTAGACAAAATAAGTCTAATTACCAAATTTTTACTAACTTCTTTTATGTTAATCATTTGTATTTTTAACTAAATATTCAAACCAATTTTCTATTTCGTTCGTCAAAACGTAAGACTCTTAGGACACCCAAGACTGACAATTCCAACTTTTTTCATTTTTTTCCTATATTTAATATGCTTGACAGGAGTATTTTCTTAATTGCTCCAGAGTCAAACCTTGCCCGACCTGTGAGATAAATTCTTTGTACCGAATGTTGTAATATATTCCTGTTTTTGGATTCGCATAAATTCTTTCAGATTCATTATCCCATTCATTGAATGTTAAATCACCTAGATTTAACTCAAGTCTGGAAAATTTAATTTCATCGTTCGCAGCAAAGAAATAATTAACAACTATGTCTTTACCTAATTTATAACCCATATTAGTTACCTCTGAACATCCTTTACCTGAAGCATAAGTAACTTTGAGAAGACCTGCGTTAGTTGAATATGAAACATCAATTTGTTCAAATGAAGTATTTTCTTTTGATACTTTTTCAATTTCAAATAACTTTTCAATACCGTTTCTACTGGTTGCTCCGGGATGTATCTCGGAAAGTTTATCAAACCAATCTCCACTATTATTTGCGTGAACTGCTATAAAACTGAATAGAATTATTCCAAACAGAAATTTTATTGATACTAATTTCTTAGTGTAATTTTTAAGGTTTATCATTTGTCTTCCTTATTTATACTTTCTAAATTTTTCAACCAATCCTCAATTTCTTTACAGTCATCTTTCGACAAATCTTTTTCGCCGAAACGGACGCGATCTTGTTAAGTATATTCTAATTCAATCTATCGTGTTCATCAGACTCAACGTCAGGCACTTGTTTCATAAAATCTAAGAATATTTCGCGGCTTCCGCGTTTTCCTCGTTCTTCGATAACACTTTTTGCCGTCCAAGTTCCGAGCGAATGTGCCAGACAGAGATTGATAACTTGCTCTAAAGATAAATTTTCACTTTCAGCAAAAACTTTTGCCTGACGCAGAATCGAATCGGGAATTTTTGTTTCTATTGTCGTCATTTTATTTCTCCCAAAATCTGTAAAAACTCAAAAGGCGTAACTGCTTCGATGTTAAATTTTTCGATATTACTAAAATCTTTTAAATTATAAGTGATTATATAATCAGCATTTGCCGCAATCGCCAAGTCCAAAACCATTTCGTCATCCGCATCTTTTAGAAATGGTCGCCAACGAAAATATATCGGCGGTTCATTTGCAACGGAACACAGAAAATCTAAAAAGTTTTCAATACCTTCTTCGGTATAACCAAAATTCGGTGCTTGTTCTTTAACCTTTTCTTCATATTCAAGTAACAAAGCTGTTGAGAGATTTGATTGCCAGGTTGGATTTTGACCAAGCGTTAGCAAAAGGTTATATGATGATCCACGCTTTGAACGAATTGCCGAAACTATTACGCTCGTATCAATTACCACTTGCCAAACTTTCATAATTTACTTTTGTTTATTTGTGGCTTCTAGTTTGTTTAACCAATTCTCAATCTCTTTCGATTCATCTTTCGACAAATCTTTTTTGCCGAAGCGGACACGATTATATTTTTCCGTGATCTTGACGGCTTCGGGCATATTTAATGCAAAGGCAAATTCTAAAGGTGTTTGATGCGGTTGACGCTTAAAACCTTTGCTTGCTAATACGCTTTGCATACGTTCATAAAATTCGATGATGCGTGTCGCTTCGTCGGTTCGCTTTATCCAATTACCGAACTTACGCCAAATACTTAACTTTATTATTTTTCTGACAAGCCAGATAAGAAGTATTACGCCTAGAATTGCGGCGATCAAATAAGCAATTCCATAACCTATCGCAATCGCACTTGCCTGTAAACCTTTGTCGCCGCGAACTTCTTCCCACCACAATTGTAATTCGGCTTGAATACTCTTTAGCCAAGTTGCTGCACTCGATTTATAATCCGATAAACCGCTTTTGACTGAACGGAGAAGAGATTGTTGCTCTTGATTATCGTAAGCAACGAAGTATTGAATCCAAAATGTTTCCAGTGCTTCGAAATAACTGTTGACGCTTCCGTAAAGTGATGTGTCGGTGTTTTCAGCAAATTGTCCTGCAAATGGCGTTGGATCAAACGGAATCCACGCATCTGTTTCGGGAAAGTAAACTTCAACCCAGGAATGTGCGTTTAATTGTTTGACGACATAAACATCCGCTGTTTCATTATATTCGCCCTGCTGAAATCCGTTGACAACTCGTGTCGCAATTCCTTGCGTCCGCAGCATCACCGCCATCGCCGTTGCAAAGTATTCGCAATGACCTTCTTTTATGTTGAACAGAAAATCCGCAAGCGGTTCCTCGCCTCCAGCTTTTAATTCAAGTGTGTAGCCGAATTCATTTTGAAGATGTCTTTCGATTGCCGCCGCTTTATCAAATCTAGTTTGAGCATCGGAATCGTCGATGATTTTATTTGATAATTCATTTATTCGTGGATCAATATTGTCTGGAAATTGTAAATAGCGTGAATCTTTTTGGTCATAACTTCCGTTATCATTTTGTAATGCTTTGATATCAGGAGTTGAAGTGTCGGATTGTACGATATAACTTATGCGTTCAAAACCGTTTCTAATTCCCGAAATCGCTCCTTCGGAGTCTTTATTTATAATTTGAAACCCGCCCCGAACGCTGAGTGGTTTTGTTAGATTGAAAATAACATCCGTGTTTAACGGCTCAAGGTAAACTGTCTGAGTCGTGATTTTCGCTTTGTCAGATGGATAATTCAACAAAAAATATCCATTCTCAAGTTTTACAAACGGCTCTCTTATATTTTCTTTTGATTTGCTCCAAATTTTATTATCAAATGTGTCTAATGCAACTCCACGCCAAAACAATTTGTTCAGATTTTTGTTTTCATTTTTGTCAATTCGAACCCGCATCACAATTTTGTCATTTTGTTTCAATCTTCCAATGTCGCCAAGGGTTACCGAATCTGAAAAGCCTGTAACTTTTGTCGTATCTGACAAATCATTTCCAATTCCGGCTCCGCCGACTCTCGGTAATGAGAAAAACAAAGGGATTGCAAAAATTGTTATCAAAACAAGCAAAGCAGTTGCAACTATTGGCAAGCGAATCAAGGACGGATTATATTTTGTTAGTGTTTTTGATTCTTTTTTAAGATTTAAATTCTGCTTATCAAGAACTGTTCGCGAAGTCTTGCGAATTTCAAACGCAATAATTGCACAGGTCGTAAACAGTAGATATGAGATCAAGGAAACCAAATATAACGGACTAATACTCAATCCCGCCGCAAGCAAAATTTCAAAGAATGAAATGATATAAATAAATATCCAATCCCGATCAGATTTCTTTTGCAAAAGTTTTATTGCTGAAAGAAATAAAATAAGCCGTGCAAGACTCCCGGCTGCGAGTATTTCCTTTGTTCCGAAACCCGTAATTTTGAATTTCCAATCAAGAAAGAATAGTGGGATTACCACAAGAACAATTATAACTCCAATCCGCTCGGAAATTTGCCAACGTGAATCTTCTATGAACCAAGCTAGAATTGTTATAATGATATAAACTGATAAAATTAAGACACCAATTCCGTTGGAGAAAAATAATGAAAACAAACCA
>JBGTHN010000295.1:0-5053 GCA_041746235.1 Pyrinomonadaceae bacterium
GCTTCGGAAATTGCGTCTTCGTTCCAGTCTTCCTTTTCCTTAAAAGTTTCAATAACGATTCCATAGGATTTTTGCAGGTTGGCTTTTATTTCTTGCCATTCATCTTCGCTGACTTCTTTTATTTGCCAACTTCTGTTCCAATCGGCGACCTGCACCGTTCCATTTATAAAATTGTTCAAAACTTCCAGATAATATCTAAGATGCTCGGTGTGTGCAACGATGTTTGCTCCCGACATTGCTTTTGAAGCGTTTTCGGCGGACAGATTTTCGATAGTGTTAAATACGCCGATTCCCCTGTCTAAATAAATACTTCCTTCGGTGGGCGAACCTTCAAAGGTTTCTTTGAACAAATAATTCAGCGAATTGGAAAAATCTTTTTTATCAATTGAACTCATTTTTGTCTCCGTTTTTAAAATATCCTTTCGTTTATGTTACTCTTTGGTTTTTACAAAATATGTCAGCAGAAAACATCGAAAATTTTATTGGCAAAATTGCCGAAAGTTTGCAGGTTGAAACTTTTGTAAAGATGACACTCGGCAATTATAAAGGCGTTGACGAACATCTGCAAAAACTCCTTGTGCGTTTGATAAAAACAAATAAAGGCATTCGTCTGTTTTTTCTCTATCGTTATAATACACGCGACACCGTTAAGAATTACAGTTTTAACGAAGGATTGAAAATTTTACGCGAGATCATCGGCAGGGATTTTTTTGCGGGACATCTTTTTACGACGGAAAATGATTTTCAACTCGACATCGGAAAAAAAGGTCGTTCCCGTTTAAATGTTGCCAAACCTACTTTTAAGGTAAAGCCTAAGGTAGATCATAATCGCAATAAAAAACGTCTGGTTGATCAGGACAGTTTTTATCTAAAAGCTCTCGGTATTGCCACCGATGAAGGGAAAATTCGAGATAAACAACAGGATAAATGGAAACAAATCAATAAATTTGTTGAAACCTTGAGCAAACTCGTTGAGAATTCCTTGCTTAAAGATAAACGGAAAATCAAGATCGTAGATATGGGTTCGGGCAAAGGTTATCTGACTTTTGCAACTTATGATTATTTCAAAAATGAACTCGGAATTGACGTTGAAGTTACTGGAATTGACACAAAACAGCAGTTGGTTGAATTGTGTAATGGAATCGCTAAGTCGTGCGATTTTAATAATTTGAAATTTATTCACGGATATATTGACGATTTTGACTTGGAAGAAACCGATATTTTAATTGCCCTGCACGCTTGTAATACTGCAACCGATGATGCGATCTTCAAGGGCATCAAATCGAAAGCCGATCTGATCGTCGTTGCACCTTGTTGTCATCAAGAAATTCGTCCGCAAATTAAATCGCCCGAAATGTTCAAGAACATTTTCAAACACGGCATAATGCTCGAACGCGAAGCCGAATCTATTACCGATGGTTTGCGTGCTTTACTCTTGGAAAAAAGCGGATATTCAACCAAACTTTTCGAGTTTATTTCTACCGAACATACGCCGAAAAATAATATGATCGTCGGCACACGCTTAAAAAATATAACCAATGATAAAAATTTTGATGAACAAATAAAATTAATCAAAGATTTTTACGGGATTAAGAAACAAAGATTGGAAAGTCTTTTGAATCGAGAATAACCACACTATTAATCCTTCATCCTTCATCCTTCATCCTTCATCCTTCTAAATCTTGCCTTTTTTGGTCTAACTCTTGCTTATATTTGAGTTGACGGTTTTTCTTTCAAACCGTATTGAATTTACAGAACATCCGATGATTGTTGACTTTTATGCAAAAAGTTAATCTTTCACTTACAAAAGAAATAGCAGTTTTTGTCATCCGATTTCTGACGTTTTTTGTCACATTTCTCAATTTTCAAGAAATTTGAATTCAAAAATTTAACAAATCCAACCCCGTTGCGAGTATAAAACTTAAAATTATGAAACTAGAATTTGAATCGAACACCGCTTCCCTTCCATTAGTTGACGAACAAGATTTCAGTGAAATCGTTTCCGACAGTGATTCACCCGAAGTAACAAAAATGCTTCGAGATGGTATAAAAGCCGCTCAAGATGGCAATCGTGCAGAGGCACGAACACTTCTTTTGCGGGTAACAGAAGCCGTGGACAAAAATGAAAATGCGTGGCTTTGGCTTGCTTCAATCAGCGAATATCCCGAAGAATTACTGGTGTTCCTCAAAAATGTTTTAGCAATCAATCCCAACAATGAACGAGCAATCGAATGGGCGAAAGCAACCGAGTCTTTGATGGCAAAAACATTTGTTCAACGCGGTATTGACGCTTCAAAAAATGACCAAGCCAGTTTAGCCAAACAATGTTTTCTACAAGCGATCGTTCACGATAATCGTAGTGAATTAGCCTGGCTTTGGCTGGCATCGGTTTCCGATCAACCGGAAGAAAAAATGTCTCATTTGCAAAAGGTTTTAAGTATCAATCCTGCCAACGAAAATGCTTCGTCATCGCTTAAAAATGCGAAAATGCAAATGGCAAAATCGCTGATGCCGAAAGCAAATCAGGCGGCGATTGCGGGCAAACGCGAAGAATCTCTTAAACTTCTTGATGAAATTTTGCACGGTGCTCCTGAATTTGAAGATGGTTGGATGTTGAAAGCACATCTGGCAGAAACATTTGAAGAAAAAATTGCATATTTTGAACAAGTTCTGGAAGTTAATCCAGATAACCAAGTTGCCAGAGCAAATCTTGATTCACTCAAATCAATTGTTGATGAATCAAATGCTCAAAACAATGCAGAATCATTCGACGAATCTGAAGATGTGGTTGAAGAGTTTGAGCAAGAGCAGCAGACGGAAGAAGAAGCAGTTGCGGAAGTTCAGCAAGAATATGTCGAAGATGATTCTCAACAAATGGATTTGCAGGAAGAAAGTGAAGATTTCTCCGAAGAAAATGTTGAACAGTTTGAAGAACATTTTGAGGAAAGTTCAGAAGTAGAAAATTTTGAAGTTGAGAATTCAGAATATGAACAATTTAAATCTGAATTTGAAGAACATATAGAATCTGACTCCGAAGTTGAAGAACAATCTCCATCCGAATATGTTGAAGAAAACTTTGTTGAAGAAGATTCCGTTGATTATGAAAATGTCGAATCCAACGATGAACCGCAAGTATCCGAAGAAGACTTTGTTTCGGCTGAAGTAGATTTTGAAGAAGTTTCAGAACAACCTGTTGATATGGAATTCAGTGAATCTGATTCTGAAGACGAACATAATGAAATGGAAGCGAATTTTGAAGAAGAATCTCAAACAGATCATTCCGAAGCGAATTTTGAAGAAGAATCTCAAGCAGATCATTCTATGGAAAAATCAAATGATGAAGTTGAATTAGAGGTTGAAGCTAATAACTCTCCAGTTGATGAATTTGATGTTTCCGACTCTCTTGAAGATGACGATGAATTTGATGTTTCTGATTCCGTCGAAGATGACGATGAATTTGAAGTTTCCGATTCTGTTGAAGAAGCACAAGATTCCTTTGAAGCAAAACAACTTGAAACACAGGATTGTCCTTTCTGTAATGCAGAGAATGAGCAAAAAGCCTTTGCCTGTAATTCTTGCAATGCGGTTTTATCGCTGTCTGATATTGAAATGCTTCTTTCACAGGAAAGTGCTGATACTGAAACGATCAATAAAGCAGTTGAGCAGATGGAAGTTGAAAAAGATAAACGCGGCGTAGTGGTTGAAGAACTCAAATTAATGGGTGTCGGATATCTAAACCTGAAAGAATATCGAAAAGGATTTGAATATCTTCAAGAAGCCTTAACAAAAGATCCGAATGACGTGATGCTGAGTTCGCAAATTGACACGCTGGCAATCCGCATTTCCGAAATTGAAGCAAAGAATAAAGAACTTGAAGCCGGTCCCAAATGTAAATCTATTTTAGTAGTTGATGACAGTCCGACGGTTCGCAAACTTATCTCCGGCAAACTCGAAAAATGCGGACACGAAGTAATTAGTGCGGTTGATGGTATGGATGCTCTTGCTAAGATCAACGAATCAGTTCCCGATCTGGTTTTGCTTGACATTACAATGCCACGAATGGATGGCTATCAAGTCTGCAAACTCATACGCGGAAACGATGCTACCAAAGATGTTCCGGTGGTAATGATCTCCGGCAAAGACGGGTTCTTTGATAAAGTTCGCGGCAAAATGGCTGGAACAACTAACTATATAACAAAGCCTTTCGGACCCGAAACTTTAATGAAAACAATAAATGAATATTTAAGCTAAATTGTATTTTGCAAATTTAGCTTTTATCCTCACTTTTTATCCTCAGTATTTTGACTCCACTCCCTACCGCTCATCACGCTCAAACCTGCCAAAACGATAAATGTTATAAACCTTTAACGAAAAAATGAACACATCAAAGCAAGAAAATTTGTTTGACCTCGATTTAATTTCTATCAAAGAACTTACAGATGTTTCCGACTCACTTTTAAATAACAACCAAACCTCTGAAGTTAAAGGTAAAAAATATATTATCTTTATGATCGCTGACAAACATTTTGCAATTGCTTCATACAAAATATCTGAAGTTGTCCGCCCGCTCAAATTCACAAAGTTACCGAATGTTCCCGAATGGCTATTAGGAATTGCAAATTTGCGTGGAGACATTATCTCAATTATTGATCTACAATCCCTTTGGAATAAAACATCAATAGATTCTCCCAAATCAAAATTCATTGTTCTAAACACTGAAGAGGCGGATTCCCATATCGCCTTCAAGGTTGATAAATTACGTGAAATTGCAATTTTGCCGGATGAGGAAATCAAAACTATTGACGAAGATGATTTACCTTATCTTTTTGGGAAAATTACGCATAAATCAAACCTCATAAATTTGCTTGATGTTGAAGCAATTCTTAGTAAACTAACGCTCAATTAATTTAAGCCCCGGAGAAGAAATTATATGGCTAGAAAATCTGGCAACTCATTGCTCAATTCGCTTAAAGGAATTATTTGGATTTCCACGAGTGTTCTGGCTTTTTTTATTTGCACTTTTGGCTTAATTTCTTACCTTGTTGTGACGCTT
>JBGTHN010000296.1:0-3405 GCA_041746235.1 Pyrinomonadaceae bacterium
GAATACGAAGAACTCGCCGAAATGACAAAAGGCGTTCCAAACGCCGACAGTTATCGCCTTGTAGCGGCAAGAGTCCAACACGAAGTAGAAAATATGCGTGATGGCAAAAAGGATAAATTTGATGTCAAAGCAATTCACAAAAAATGGAAAGCTGAGAAGCGTAAAACAAAGAAGAAAGAGCCGATGATTGATGAATAAAATGCAACTTATCAAAACTTTAATGGTTTTAATAAATATGAAAAAACATGTACTCGGAATTTTAATTTTTGTTATTACCTTTGGCATCGCTTTCTTGGTTTCGCCAATTCGTTTTTCGAGTTTTGCTTTCGGTTCAGATGAACATGGAGGTTTTACAGCTTATGAATCAACTGATTTTGTAAAATTGACAAGCACCACGGAACGCTATGAAACCTCAAAAGAGGCAATGGAAGCTTTTGAAAATCACATAAAACAGTATTCTAAACATATTGAAAATCAGGAAACGGTAAGGTTAGAAGAAAATAGAGCAATTATTACTTTTCAGACAGAATATTTTGGACAAGGTTTTTGCCTGATAAAAAAGGAAGATTATAAGCTATACGACATGTGTTCTACTTCACTTTCGCATATTTTGGAATTTGAAAAACAGAAATTTCTTGAAAATTAATATTGAAGGAATTTTTATACTTTTTATATTTTGCTTAATCAATTAAGGTTGAATGTATGGATTACAGAGAAATTATCACAATCGAACCCGGCAAGCGTAGCGGACAGCCTTGCATACGCGGATTGCGTATGACGGTTACAGATGTGCTTGAGTATTTGGCAAGCGGAATGTCGGAAGATGAAATTTTGGCGGAATTTCCCGATTTAACCAGAGAAGATATTCGGGCTTGTTTGGCTTATGCGGCTGACCGCGAACGGCATCTGGCAACTATTGATAATTATGAAGTTGCTGTTTGACCAAAATCTTTCGTGGCGTTTGCCGTCAATTCTGGAAGACATTTTTCCTGAAAGTCTGCACGTCCGCGAAATTGGGTTTAAAGAGGCACAGGATGTTGAAATTTGGGATTATGCAAAAGCCAATGGTTTTACAATAGTTTCCAAAGATACTGATTTTCAGCAAAGAAGTTTGCTTTTTGGGCATCCGCCGAAAGTCGTTTGGTTGCGGGTTGGAAATTGTTCGGTGGAAACGATTGAAAATCTTTTGCGGAAACATTCCGTTTCAATTCACACATTTGGTTTAGACCAAGAAAAATCAATGTTAATCCTTCCATAAAATTTAAAATGGCAAAAAAATCAAAAGCATTAGCAAAAACAAATAACAAAATCCTGATTACAGGTGGAACGGGATTTCTCGGCACGCATATTGTCAAACAATTTCTGGAGGCGGGCGAGAAAAATCTGCGTGTGATGGCATCGAGCGTTCCTGTTTGGATGCAGGATGAAGGCGTTGAGGCGTGTGTCGGTTCGGTTACGAATGTTGAAAATGTGGCGGAAGCGGTGAAAGGTGTTTCGGCGATCTATCATCTGGCGGGGAAGGTTTCGCGGGACAATGATGATGCGGTTTTGATGAATAAAATTCACGTTCAAGGGACGCGGATATTGTGCGAAGCGGCGAAGGAAGCGGGCGTGAAAACATTTATTCTCGCGTCATCGAGCGGGACGATCGCAGTTTCGGAAGACAAAGAGATCGTGGACGAAACCTATCCGCCGCCGATGGATTTGATCTCGCGTTTTGCTTATTATGCGTCGAAATTTTATCAGGAAAAAACGGCGTTGGAGAATTTTGACGGCGATGGCAGAAAACTCGTTATCTTAAATCCGTCCCTGCTTTTAGGAACGGGCGATGAGCGTTTGAGTTCAACAAAACCGGTGTTGGATTTTCTTGCACGCAAGATTCCATTTACACCTTCGGGCGGTTTGAATTTTGTAGATGCGAGGGATACGGCAAAAGCATTTATCAACGCATTGGAAAAAGGAAGACACAAGGAGAAATATCTGCTCGGTGCGGAAAATATGTTGTTTTCGGAATTCTTTGGACGGCTCGAAAGATTATCAGGCGTTTCTGCTCCGATGCTTCGTGTGCCGAAATCTATTGCAGTTGCGGGTGCGAATATGATTGATTCGTTCTTCAAAAATTGGAATAAAACTCCGCCGTTTGAGGCAAAAGAAGTTGAACAAGCGGAATTGTATTGGTATTTCGATTCATCAAAAGCAAAGGAAGAATTAGGTTTTGATTCACGCGATCCGCAGGAGACTTTGAATGATACGATCAAATATCTGCGTGAGAATTTTTTGGGCGAAGGGATTTTTGATTAAGAGTTTTCACCACAGAGGCACAGAGGACACAGAGAGGATAATGTAAAATGTTTTAAAACTCTGTGCCTCTGTGGTGAATTATTATTTATAAGTCTCCAAATATTTCGGTTTTCTTCTCGCCTTTGTCGCTTGTTCCCAACTGTAAGCAATTTTGATCAAAGTCGGTTCGGAGAATGCACGTCCGAAGAAGGACATTCCGATAGGCATTTCGTTTAGGAAACCTGACGGAACTGTAATGTTTGGATAACCTGAAACTGCGGCTAAACCTGAACTACCGACGTAATTTGTCGGGCTGTCGCCGTTGATTAGATCGATCATCCACGATTGTGCGTTGGAAGGTGCGACGATGGCGTTTAAGTTATCTTTGTCCATCACCATATCAATTCCTTTGTCCTGTGTTAGAACTTTGCTTTGGAGCAATGAAAGTTGGTATGAGCGATCATTTAAGTCTTTTTTCGCTTGAGCCTTTTCAAAAATTTCCTGTTCAAAATAAGGCATAGATTTGTCGGCATTTGCTTTATTGAATTCGATGAGTTTTTCCAAAGTGTTATATTTTCCGCCGCGTTCCGCCAAGTATTTATTTAGATCAGCTTTGAATTCATAGAGCAAGACTTCAAATTCATCATCGCCGTAATTCCGCAAATCGGGGAAGTTGACATCAATCATTTTTGCACCGTTTTGCTCTAATTTTTTGAGGTTTTCTTCCATCAATTTGTCGAGCCGTGCATTGCGTCCGAAGTATTGTCGAACGACTCCGATCTTTGCACCTTTTAATCCGTCTTTATCAAGGAATTTTGTGTAATCTTTTTCGCCTTTTGATTTTCCATTGGAAGTTATCGAATCTTTTTTATCTTCGCCGACCAATGCATTTAACAAAATTACGGCATCAGTTACAGTTCGAGCCATCGGTCCGGCTGTGTCTTGTGAATGTGCGATTGGAATAATTCCGCTTCGAGAAACCAAACCGAGAGTTGGTTTGATTCCGACAATTCCGTTGATCGAAGATGGACACACAACCGAACCATCTGTTTCCGTTCCAACTGCAACTGCCGCGAGATTTGCCGCGACCGCAACGCCTGAACCTGATGAAGAACCGCACGGGCT
>JBGTHN010000297.1:0-2693 GCA_041746235.1 Pyrinomonadaceae bacterium
AAGATGACAATCCTTCAATTACAAGAGATGTTTCCGGCGAAGGCGTTCAACAAGCATTGTTGAAAATCCTTGAAGGAACAGTTGCAAATATTCCGCAAAATGGCGGAAGAAAACATCCGCAACAAGAATTTTTACCTGTTGATACTACAAATATTTTATTTATTTGCGGTGGTGCATTCGTCGGTTTAGATAAGGTTGTTGATAGACGTTTGCGTAATAAATCGCTGGGCTTTAAGGCTGATATTAAATTGGCAAAAGAACGCCAAACGGAAGTTGAAGATAACTTAACACCGGATGATTTGGTTCATTATGGTTTGATTCCCGAATTCGTCGGTAGAATTCCGGTAATTGGAGCTTTACACGAACTTGATGAAAACGCTTTGATACAAATTTTGACCGAACCGAAAAATTCCTTAGTTAAGCAATATCAACGCAAGTTTGAATTTGACAATATCCGTTTGAAATTTACTGACGGAGCATTAAAGGCTATCGCCAAGCAAGCATTTGATAGAAGAGTCGGAGCAAGAGGTTTAATGATGATCTTAGAAGAAATTCTGCTTGAACCGATGTATTCTCTGCCTTCGCAACAAAAGGTTAAGGAATTAGTCATAACTAAAGATGTGGTTGAACGTAAAACAGTTCCATTTGGAACAGTTAAAAAGAAAGAAGCTGCATAAAGTATTGAAAACTTTAAAAGAGAAAAAGCCTTGAAACTTTAGTTTCAAGGCTTTTTCTCTTTTAGAAAATTATTTGGGTAAAAGTTCTTCGGTGTAAAGTTCCTTATAGACTTGATAATTTCCCATCACTTTAAAGACATATTTTTTTGATTCCGAAAAACCGACTTCTGACGCAAAAATTGCGGCTTCTTTAGGTTGAGAGCGTTCAAGCCAGCGGAGTGCATTGTCTTCGCCTCCATTATAACTTGCCGCAATCGCTTCATATAAACCACCGAATTCCTCCTTTAATGCGACAATATAAACGCTTCCGAGGGCAATATTTACATTTGGACGATAAAGATCAGTTGCCGTTATATTCGGAAAACCCGCTTGTTTATTGTATTTTAATGCTGTGTCAAAAGTAAGTTGTAAAAGTCCTCGTGCCGCCGACTCAGACTTTGCGTTTGGTCTGAAACTTGATTCTTGTTTCATAATCGCCAAAACAAAACGCGGATCAATTCCACGAGTTTTAGAATATTTAAGCAATTCAACACGATATTTTATTGGAAATTGTCCGGCTATTCGGCGACTTTCTGCTTGAGATTGTCTTTCTCTACCGGAAATATTCCCGCCTAATGCAGATATTTTTTCTGTTGCCAAACCACCATAATAGGACTCTGCATTTGCCGGAATCGCATAATATGCACTTATCGCATCGGAGCGTTTTCCCGATTTTTCAAGTGCATAGGCTTTTATAAATTGAACTTCAAATTGATAAGCCATCGAACCGTTAAAATTATTTAATCTTAACAATTCATCTGCGGCGGAAATTACTGAACTCCATTTTTGCCGATAAACTTCCATTCTGAGTCTTGCGTGAAGTGCATCTATTTCGGTCTTTGTTCTGTCAAAACGCTTTCTGGTTTTATCAACCCATTGATTTGCCAGATCATATTCGGCGGCTTCACGATAAGCGTCAATAATATTTAAATATGATGACTCGATACGCTTGCCGTTTGGAAACATCACTGTATATTGCTCATAAGTTTTTGCTGCTTCCAAGTTTTTCCCGAGTCGAACATAACAAGCTCCTTTGTACGCCAATCCTTCTTGCCCATCGAAAGTTGTCACATGATTTTTAACCAATTTATCAAACCAAGTGATAGCAATAGCGTAATTTCGCTCCCACATATTGGAACGTCCCATTCCAAAAAGTGCTTTCGTAATGTTTGTGTCATCAGGATAATTTTCAATCACTTTTACCCAGTGTTCACGAGCGGTCGGAAATTGACGATTCGACATATAGACATCTGCCCGATATAAATGTTCACTGACAGAAAGTGTATTTAATTTTCCATCAGCATTTCGGCTCGACTTATCCTGAGTAATAACTCTTGCTAAAGTTGCGTCGTTATAGACTTGTGCTGACAAATGTGTAACCGAAACAATAACAAATGCGATAATTAATAAAGACTTTTTCATAATGATTTTTTGGGGGAAGAACGGTTTGCAATTAATAGCTTACCAATTTTTTAGACGAATAAAAAATCTAATACGTTGCAGAGAGTTCTTATTAGTAAAAAAGGTTTGCTTTTTCGATAAACATTTACGAAACTTGATAAATCAATAGCAATTGTTTTCATATAAAAAATAATGCAAATAAAACTCTCCAAAGTTGAATTGTAGAATAAATTTAGAGTTTAGCCTTTTTAAAAGCAAAAAAATGAGGCAAGTGTCCATTAATAGAAACTTGCCTCAAGAATTAATTGAGGTTAAGTGGGAGTCTTAAGGGGTGTTATCCTTGTTTCCTTCCAACTATCTTAATAGCAACCGACGATAAAAAGAGACAGTTGGATTTTGGATAAAGAGAGGTCTCATTAATATATGTAAAAATCTACAGTTATATTACATAAAAAAACCACAAAAACGATGTAATTCGGCATATACACCCTATATTCATTGGCTAAAAAAAAATAAAAAAAATATTATTTTTAATTAAAAAAAGAGTAAAAAAAAATGAAATAGATAAAAATACGT
>JBGTHN010000298.1:0-4765 GCA_041746235.1 Pyrinomonadaceae bacterium
GCTTTCCCGTAATGTGGAATGTGGTCGTGTTTTTTCTGATATTTGTTTTTTCATTAAACAAGTTGGGAAATGCCGCAATTATAATTATTTTCTCTGTCCTGCATTTTGTGCCGATCAAATTTGCTTATCCGAGTCGTGCAACTCGTCTGAAAACTTTGACGATCATTTTCACGGTAATTATTTTGCTTGTGATGCCTGTAATTGTTTGGTTTTATCCAAATGTTCCGATTTGGATAAAATTTATCACTTTTGGAAGTTTAGCTTATTTTGGAGTTTTGGCAGTTGTGGATACTTTTGGAAAAAGGTGATTAGTAATTGGTAATAGGTGATTAGTAATTCTTTTCTTATAGCCAATTACCATCACCTATCACTTATCACTTATTTATTCCCTTTTACATATTTGTCATACCAACCCAAAAACCTTTCAAATCTATCTTTTTGAAATGTCGGACGTTTGATTCCGTGATGTTCATCGGGATAAACGACAAGTTGTGTTTCGCGTCCGAGACGCTTCATCGCCTGATACATTTGTTCGGAATTTAAAATCGGCACATTCCAATCCGCCGCACCTCCGATCCAAAGTGTCGGCGTTGTTATCTTGTCAACTTTATTAAATGGCGAAATTTTTTCCCAAGCCGCCGCATTTTCCCAAGGCAGACCGAGTTCTACTTCCCACCACATTTGATAATGATCGTGTCCGTAGTTGGCACGAAAATTCGCTTCGCTTGCTCCCGAAACCGCACCTTTAAAACGAGTTGTTTGCGTAATGACATAATTCGTCAAAATTCCGCCATAAGACCAACCGCCGACTCCTAATTTATCGGGATCGGCATAACCCTGAGCGATTGCATAATCAACTCCAGCCATCACATCTTGAAAATCCAAATTTCCCCAATCGGCAAATAAGGCGTAAGAAAATGATTGTCCGTAACCGGATGAACCGCGTGGATTTGTTTCCAAAACCAAATAACCGTTTGCCGCATAAAGTTGAGCCCAATAATTAAAACTAAAATCAAATTGCGAGACAGGACCACCGTGATTTCTAAGAATTGTCGGATATTTCATCGAAGGATTATAGCCGATCGGTTTATAAATAAAACCTTCGATTTCCGTTCCGTCCTTGCTTTTGAAATGTATGTTTTCGACCTTTGAAAGTTTGAGTTCGTCGAGAACCTTTTTGTTGGAAAAGGTTAATTGTTTTAATTGATTGTTGTTGTATGAAAAAAGTTCATTCGGCAGATCGGGTTTGGAAATCAAAGTTGCAACCGTGTTACCTTGAACCGAATAATCCAAAACGATCTCATTGCCCGTAACCCAACGATTTAATTGTTTGCCGGAAATTTCCATCGAAGCAAGTTGTTGTTCGCCGCTATCTTCAAGCATAAACCAAACGGATTTTCCATCCGCAGAAAACTTTGGCTTGATTACATTTCTGTCCAACTTGTCCGTCCAGATCGTCGGAGTTCCACCGCTTGCAGAAACTGTGGCGAGATGATTTGTCGCATACCACATCGTCTTTAAAGGTGCGGTTACAGTTACATAAGCGATAGTTTTTCCGTCGGGACTCCAAGTCGGATTAGAATCTTCACGCGGATTTTTCGTCAGTTGCAACATCGTTTTGCCCTTGTCAGTGTTGTCTGCCGAAACTATCCAAATATTGCTGTCGGGAATACCATCGGGATTTTCCGAACGATTACTGACAAATGCGATTGTTTTGCCATCAGGACTCCATGCGGGTTCATCCTCATCATAATCCCCCGAAGTAATTTGAATCGGTTCGGCTTTTTCGTCGCCGATTGTGAAAATGTATAAATGCGTTCTGAACCTGTCCAAATAACCGATGTTATCTCGCTTAAATTGCAGACGATCTATTACAAAAGGTCTGGCTTTTTTGTCGTCTTCTTTATCTTCGGTTAATTCTTCAGGCTTCGGATCACGAATTTGCAAAACTAATCTCTTTCCATCGGGCGACCATTCATAACCGCTCACACCTTGCTTAACTTTTGTAATTTCCTGTGCTTCGCCGCCAAGTCGGTTCAAAGTCCAAACTTGTGCGGGTTCATCTTTTCCCTCTTTGTCTTTTCCTCTCGAAGCTAAAAATGAAAGATATTTGCCGTCAGGACTCCAACGCGGATTTCCCGCCGAATAGCCTTTTGCGGTCATCGGAATCGCTTCGCCGCCAGAAGTTGAAACCATCCAAATCCGTGTTTCGGACTTGTCTTCCTTTAAATCCATTTCCGAAACTGTATAAGCGATCCATTTTCCATCAGGACTTATTTGCGGATTCTCAACCGTTTTCATTTTGAAAAAATCATCAATTGTAATAGGTCTTTTCGTATCTTGAGCAAAAATAGAAATCGCTGATAATAAAACAACAAAGCACAAAGCTACAAAATTTTTCATAATTATTTGGTTTTAATTGGTTTGATATTCAAGATAATACACTAAATTTAACATTTCAAAAAATTACAAGTAAAAATCAAACTACGAAATATACGAAAAAAAAAAAAACTGAAAATTCATTCCTCTTTTTCTTTCGTGTGTTTTCGTAGTTCGATTTTTACTTATCTTCCCGCCTTTTGATTATTTCTCCTCCAATGCGATACATTGAAAATATGAGTAAGACCAAAAAAGAAATCGCATTCCTTCGAGGGCTGACCGTTGAGCCTGAATGGACGCAGAGATTTACGGATATTTTTGATGAAACGGTTAAGATCAAAAAGATCGAAACGCTGACATACATTAACGCAGGTGCTGGAAACCACGCTATCGAAGTTTATGAAAAACTCGGTGGCAAGACAGAAGTTTTCCCTGTTTGCGAAACGGAAGAAATACAGAACATTGCACAGGTTAAAGCCGAAGCAACAAAATCAAAGTTGGATTTTTCGACAAAGTTTCCGCTTGCCGAATCGGATTTTGTTATTGGTGATGCGAGTCTTGTCGAGCCTTCTGATTTAGAAGATTTTCTAAAAAAAGCGGTTCATTCATCAAACAATAGTGTGGTGTTTTTTCTGCCGACAGCAGGAAGTTTCGGCGAAGTGTTTTCGTATCTTTGGGAAGTTTTGTTGGATTTAGATTTGCTGGATAAAAGCGAAGACCTTGAAAAACTTATCAATAATTTACCGACTGTTTCGCACGTTGAAGAAATGTTCAAGGATTTAAAGGTAAAGAAAATTGAAACGACTACAAAAAATGAATTATTTGAATTTGATAGCGGAACCGAATTCATAGAATCGCCGCTCGTTCAATTCTTTTTTATGCCAAGTTGGTTTGGGTTCTTAAATAAAAAAGAAAAAGAGCAAGTTAGAAAAAAACTTGCTGAGAAAATTGACAAAGATTGTAATGGAATGACTTTTCGATTCACCGTTAAAGCAACTGTGATGGGCGGGAAACGAGGCTAGATAACTTTTTCAATTAAACCTAAAGTGCTTTGCGAAACATTGAGAGGGGCAAACCAATTTTTTGGATAAAACTTTGATTTGCCCTTTTCATTTCTAACTTTTACCTCTTCACTTTTTTCTGAAAATTCGATTTTATAGAGCTTTAGTGGAATAAGGTTTTCGTCTGATTGAGTTACACAAACAGCCCAAACATTTTCAACTGCACCGATAACTTTCAATTTCATTTGAGAATGTTTGCCTCTCACTCCTTTACTAAAATCAATCTCCTTTTTCATTTCCAAAAAAATCCCTTTTGTAATAGATAATAGCTGATAGATATTAGATGAAAGATTTAATCTGTCAACTTTTACCTATCAGCTATTATTTACTTTTAAAAATTATTTTGCTTCCGCACGCCGACGCAGTTCTGCATCAAACTCTTCGTCACTTATTTTATTAACGCTCGGCGAACCGTCTAACTTTTTGCTCTCTTTACTTTCTTCCAAAGAAAATTCTCTTTCGGCTTCTTCCATACCTTCTTTAAAAGCACGGCGACTTTCACCAAGTGATTTTGCCAATTTCGGCAAACGGCTTGCTCCAAAAAGCAAGAATACGGCTAACACAATTAATATAATTTCGGTTGTTCCAAACATAATTTTTATACTTCCTGTCTAATTTGACGTTAAACTTTTCCAAAAAGTTTAATCAAATTTATCATAACGCTATTACAAGTAATTTTCACCTTATCAACGATAATTTATCAATAGATCATTCTGATACAATTTCCACTTTTGCATCAAGCGTCGTAAGTTTTTCGGCTAGATCGGCTGCTTCCTGCCTATCTTCAAAGTTCAAAGATATAACTTTTCCATCGTGAATTGCCTGATATAATTCTTTGGATTCTTTCTCTTCCATTCCAAGCGTCTCTTGCAAAAGTTTAACCATCGCAACTTTATTTCGCCCCGTGTCCCAACCTTTGATTTTTAGTATCGGCATATTTAATTCAAGTGTTTATCTAATTCTAAAACTACAACCAACCCAAATTTCCTAAGATCATTTGCAATTTCTATTGCATATTCATCCGTTTCAACCTCAAATTCAAACTCTTTTCCCGCCGTTATTTCTTCTACACATTCCATTGCAGATTTTAAATCTTTGATGAGGTGAAATCTTAAAACTTGGATCGAATGTATTTTCTGTAAATTACTTTCATAACCAACAATTCTTAATGTCGGCATAATTTAGCTGTTTTCCTTATCTCTAAATTTATTCGTCGCACCTATCAAAGCAGAAGCAATTCCCTTCTCGCTGATCGAATGTCCGGCATCTTTGATGATATGTAATTCTGATTCAGGGAAAGCCGTGTGTAGTTCCCAAGCGGAAAC
>JBGTHN010000299.1:0-14265 GCA_041746235.1 Pyrinomonadaceae bacterium
GAACGCAACTCCTTCTTGCCACGTTAATTGGTATATTTTGTCGTTTAGAATAGCGATTCCTTCGCCGAAATAATCGTCGGACAGATCGAATTTTTGCAAAACCTTGCCAGTCTCAATTTCGACTTTGCGAAGAGATGAATCAAATTCATCACCCTTTTTTCCGCCTGTTCCTTCGTATAAAAATCCGTTATGAAAAACCAAACCTTGTGTAAAAGCATCTTTATCGTGTTTATATTCTTTTACAATTTCATAAGTATAAACGGGAAGTGCCGATGAAACTTCTGAGTTAGTTGAATTGTTCACGGGATTATCATTATTTTCTACTGAACTTCCGTTACAGGAAAACATTAAAAGTATAAATAAAATTAAAATATAGAAACGCATAATATTTTTGATTTGCAATTTGCGATTTGGTTAGTGGTTAGTAATCGGTTGTTCGTTACAGATTTATCAACTGACCATTAACCGATAACCACTTATTTCAGGGACTTTTCAATTGCTTGCCTTAGACCTTTTGCTGAAAGACTTCTTAATTTATAGCCATTTACAAAGATGCTCGGAGTTCCGCGAACGCCGTAACTTTTGCCGTCAGCCATATCTTTGCGGACTTCGTCAGCAAATTTTTCATCATTCAAATCGTTTTCAAATTTCTTGACGTTGAGACCAATTTCTCCTGCGTATTTTATCAAAGATTCAGTATCAAGCGATTTTTGATTTTTGTAAAGCAATTCTTTGTATTCAAAGAATTTTCCCTGTTTATTGGCGGCATTTGCGGCGATGGCGGATTGAAAGGCATTTTCGTGTGTGTTTACTAAAGGAAAATCCCGAACGACGAGCCGGATATTATCGCCATATTCGGCAATGACATTTTTTATTACAGGATAAAAGCCCGAACAAGCGGGACATTGAAAATCCGTGAACATAACAACTGTTACTTTTGCATTTTCATTGCCCAGCGACGGATCATCATCGGTGGAAATATTTTGAATAAATGGTTTGGGTTCATTTAAAAAGTATCGGACGCGGTATTTTGGATAGAGATTTTTACGTAGTTCCGCTCCAAGCGATTCTATCTCATCGTCGGAATAATCTTTTAATTTATCAGTTATTTCACGGGAAATGTATGTGGTCGTCGAAATTCCCAGACTTTGTGCTTCGGCTGAATAGAGTGCCGCATCAACAACTTGTTCAAGCGAACGTTTCATCGCGTCAAAGGCGTTTGCTTCGAATTCATAAAGCACCAAACCGTTTTCTTTGATGAAATCCGCATAAGTAATATTTCTGCTGTCAACAATTGCCAAAACATCACCCACGATCAGATTGTTTGTATTCACATCTTTGACGGGAACTATTTTATATTTACTCCTAAGTGATTCGATATATTTTTCATAAACCTTTTTTTCCGGTGCTTGCCGCAAGAAAAATAAAATCTGTGGACGCACCTTTTCAAAAGTTGGATTGCCTAATTGAATACGATTCGCCTCATAAATCTTTTTGATTTCTTCATCCGGCGGATTGGGAACTTTGGCGGAAACTTCTGTTTCAAGAAGTTTCCCAACCGTTACATTTTGCTTGTCCGCCTCAACTTCAAGCAAAACTTTTTCTATATGTTGTTCAAGAAGCGATTTACGAAGTTTCGCCAAATTTGAGGGAAGTTTCAGCCACGCATCTGCAATCTCCGGCGATACGTCTTGAGCGGTTAATGAACGTCCGCTAAAGGTCGCCAAAGTTTCCATCGCACTTTGGGCAAATATTGAGAAAGAAAAAACGATCGTAAAAATAATTGCGGTAATAAATTTCATAAAACTATTTTTTGAATTTTAATAAATGTTTTGGAACTTTTATTGCTTCCTTTTCTGTCGGTTCACCGAATATATCAGGATGAAATATTTTTGCCAAAATTTCTGCACCGTCAACAACACGCGGAGCCGGACGCGAAAAATAACTTGTTGCGTCCAAAGCCCAAATTTGATTATTTTTGATTGCCGGAATTTCTTTCCAGTTTGTCGGGAACTCCGTATTCGGAATCTGCCGCAGAATATCTTCGGTGTAATAACCGCATGGAATAAGAACCATTATCTCCGGCTTTGATTCAAAAATTTCATCGTAAGTTGTCGTAACGCTTTTTTTACCTTTTTTGCCCATCAAACAATTTCCGCCTGCAAGTTCGACTTGTTCAGGAACCCAATGTCCGGGCGAAAATGGCGGTTCAAGCCATTCGAGCATAAAAACATTTGGAGATGTTAGATGTTGGTTTTTAGATTTTAGTAATGTGTCGCTTATTTTGTTGAGTCGTTCTTGTAATTTTTCAACAACTTCGTTTCCTTTTTCTTTAACTCCGCAGAGTTCGGCGACGGTTTTTACATTTTCAAAAATTTCTTCAATCGTGTTTGGTTCAAGCGAAACTATTTTTGCATCGGCGACATAGATTTTCGCGGCTTTTTGGACGGTTTTATAGCTGACTGCACAAACATCGCAAAGTTCTTGAGTCAGAATTAGATCGGGATTTAATTCCTGCAATAATTTTTCGTCCAAATCATAAATCGAACCGTGTCCGTCGAGTTGTGTACGAACAGCGTGGTCAATTTCTTTACTCGACATTGTTTCGTGCGAAATACGGCTCGCTGTTAAATGCGGTCTATTGATTATTGAAGTCGGAAAATCGCACTCGTGTGTGATGCCAATGAGGTTTTCTTCTAACCCTAAAGCACAGACTATTTCTGTTGAAGAAGGAAGCAGTGATGCGATGCGTATTTCGTTTGATGTCATTTAATATTCAAAAATTATAAAATGTTTCTGAGTTGCAAAAGATAAATTTTATCAAATCAAAACAATCTGACCAACTTCCCAAAAAATATAAAATAATATGTGTAAAATAAAAATTGACAAGGTTTAACCTTGTTTGCTAGACTTGCAAAAGTGATTCCCCAAAAATCGCTATCTACCACATAAAAAGTAGGTTGTGTTTTAAATTCTAAGATGGAAGAGTTAAGTTTTTTATCTCCTTCAAATCTCTAAGTGACTCTTGCGAACATCTTTGTGTTCTTTGCGGTTAAAACAAAAGTTATCCGTAAAGTTCCCCTAGAACTTCGTAAAGACCGCAAAGTAAAGTATCCACTATAAATTGTTAGGCACTACCAAACCTTACCCTTAAACCAATATTCCCCAAAAATTATTGGTATAGATGTTTCTATACATCAAGGATTCGCAGGTGTAATAGCTTGCGGAGATTCCTATTTGCATATTGTTGTAAGGATAAATTTAAGGTGAAAAATGATGGATAAAAAAATAAACTTAATGAAAAACAGAAAACAATTATTTGATAAAACTTCTTACAGACTGATAGCAATCACAATGCTGTTTGCAATGTTCATATCTGTACTATCTCTTAACAAAGTTTCCGCCGCTGGAACAATTACGGGAACGGTTTATATTGACTACAATATGAACGGTGTCCGGGATACGACGGGAACTGCTCCTAATCATGCAGTTGATTCCGGTGTTTCTGGAGTAACGGTTACTGCATATGCTGCAAACGGAGCGTTTGTCAGTACGACAAGTTCAGCAGTTACCGGTTCGGTCGGGACTTACAGTTTAAATACAAATAGCTTGCCTGCCGGACCATATCGTTTGGAATATACAAATTTGCCGAGTGGATATAGCCCCAGTGCGGTTGGATCAAATAATGCTTCGGCGGTTCGCTTTGTAAATGACGGAAGTTTCTCAAATATTGATTTTGGCATAGTTCTTCCTCAAGTTTACTGCCAGAACAATCCATTGATGATAAATTCTGTTTATAATGTCGGACCTGCTAATGTGGACACGATTGTTAAATTTCCTTACAACTACAGCGAAGAATTAGACGGAAGATTAAACAGCATTGACCCGACAAATTGGACTTCGCCGCCTTCGAGAACCTCTCTACTCAGTCCGACAGGAATTGCGGATGCCGATTCGGTTGGTGCAACTTTCGGCGTAACTTTCGATTGTCGAACTTCAAAATTGTATTCGGCGGCATACTTAAAACGTGGTGCAAATTTCGGAACACTTTCAAGCGAAAGCACAGGAGCGATTTATTTAACAAACAATCCTGAAAGCAATTCTCCGACAACTTCTACGTATGTTGATTTGAATGCTATCTTTGGTGCGGGAACGGCGGGAGCGAATCCTCATCCGATTGCTACGACGACTTGGACGGATGATACGGCAACGATTCCTTTAGTAGGCAAACGGGCATTAGGCGGACTCAAAATTTCCGCTGACGGAACAAAACTCTACACCGTTAATTTAAATGACCGCAGATTATATGTAATTCCGACCAGCGGAACACTTAATTCAACAACGATTACTCGCTTTGATATTCCGACAACAGGATTAGCTACTTCAAGCGGAACTTGTAACTCTGCCGATGTGCGTCCTTTTGCACTTGGTCGAGATTATAGTGGACAAATCTATGTCGGCGGAGTTTGTTCGGCAGAATCGGAAACTACGGATACAAAAGTCCACGCTTATATTTGGCGTTTTACGGGAGCGGCGTTCACCTTGGTTGCCAATAATACTTTGACATTCAACAGAGTTGCTAACACGACTACAAATGTCCCGTGGCTTCGTTGGGACAATACCTCGACTGGTATAAACAGACCTTCACCGATGCTGACCGATATTGAATTTAATGGAAATGATATGATTCTCGGTCTTCGTGACCGTTATGGAGATATGGTTGTTCTACCTGATTTCTATCGCGGTTATGGAGATATTATGCGAGTTTGCAACAATGCCGGAACATTCGCATTTGAAAGCAACGGCACATGTGGCGGAGTTACGACTACTGATCCCGGAACAAATAATAATTCGGGTAATGGTGGTCGGGAATTCTATACCGATCATAACGGAGATGGTCGTGAAGAAGGTGGTTTGGGAGGGTTGACTCAAGTTCCCGGTTTTAATCACGTCGTCAGCACATTTTATGATCCTGTAACCTACAATTCGGCGGGAACAAGAATCAGTAATTTTTATACATCAGGCGTTCAAAGATATAACAATACAACCGGCGTGATGACCGGGGCGTATGATGTCTATCTTGACACCGATCCCGGAAACTTCGGCAAAGCCAATGGTGCCGGTGATACGGAAGTATTATGCGATGCTGCACCTTTACAGGTTGGGAATCGTGTTTGGAACGATGCCAATGGAAACGGTGTGCAAGACGCAGGTGAAGCGAATATTCCAAGTGTAGCTGTTCAATTTTGGGCTGACACGGATAACAACGGTTCGGTTGACACACAAGTTGGAACAGCAACGACGGATTCCGGCGGAAACTATGTTTTCGGTGGTGCTAATAATACTAACTTATCAACATACAATTGCGGCACAACCAGTGGAACAGTTGATGTTCGTGTCAATGCAAGTTCAGATGATGCTGAACAACAGACTTCTAATGGTTCGGTCGTATTGAATGGTGACGATCTGGATTTTTTCGGTGAGAGTAATGGTGGTGGAACTGCTTATTCAAATTTAGGCGTTAGATTTAATAGTCTCAATATTCCGCAAGGTGCGACGATTACAAACGCATACATCGAATTTACCGCCAATAATAGCGGTACTGTAACAGCCGGAAATCCGACGATCACAATTCAAGGGCAAAATGTTGATAATGCCGCAACTTTTACAACCGCGACGAATAATATCAGCGGTCGAACATGGCTTTCAGGACAAGATGTAACATGGAATCCATCGGCTTGGACAAGGGATATTGCATATCAAACATCTTCAGTAACAAATATTGTTCAATCAATTGTTAATCGCGGAGGTTGGGCAAGCGGTAATTCAATGGCATTTAGATTAACAGGAACTTCAACAACTTCATTATACAGAGAAGCGGAGTCTTGGGATGAAAATAGTGCGGCAGCTCCCAGATTAGTTGTGCAATATACAACTCCTACATCTTGTAGTCGTGAAGTTGAACCGAATACGGCTTATGAAGTTCGCATTCCTTCGACAAACTTTAACAGCGGACAAGCATTAAACGGTCTTGTGCCGACGAGTGCTGATGCTGACGGCACAGCAAACGGCGATTCGAGAGATTCAGATGGAATCGTTGTTTCAGGAAGTCAAGTAGTTGCTGCCTTTAACACGGGCGAAATTGGAAACAACAATCACACTTACGATTTCGGATTCAGAGCGGCGGCAACAGGATATTCAGTTGGAAACCGCATTTGGTATGACACCAATAATGATGGAATTATCAACGCGGGTGAAGTTGGGATTTCGGGCGTTTCGGTAAGTCTATTCTTAGATGCGAACGGAGACGGCGTGCCTGACACTGTCGGTTCACCGATTTCGACAATAAATACTGATGCCAATGGATATTATCGTTTTGACGGTTTAGCGTCGAACAGATATGTGATTCGTGTCAATGGATCAAACTTTGGAGCAGCCGCAGTTTTGCGTGGTTATAGCAATACTGCAAACTTGGCGACTCCGACGGATGATGGACGAGAATCTTTTGGTTCAGCTTCAAATGCCGAAAACGGAGTAAATCCGACCGGTGCGGCAAATGGCGTTTTGACTAATGGAATTTTAAGCAATTCATTTCAGTTAAGCGGAGTTCTTGAGCCACAAAATGAAGCTGATGTTCCGGGTTCGGGAACTTACGCCGGACAAGGTTCGGTTGATAATCAAGCGGATATGACCGTTGATTTCGGTTTCTATAAATTGACACTTAACGGAACAGCCTGGAGCGATACCGGATCAGGTGCAGGACAGAATAATAATGGACGGTTGGATGCTGGAGAGAATCGTTTAGTCGGTTATCGAACAAGACTCTATAATTCAGCGAATGTTGAGATTCTGGTCGGATCGGACGGAATTTTGGGAACATCAGATGATGCAACAGGCGGAATGTTCACGAACGGAACAGGCGACTATAACTTTATGGGAATGCCTGCCGGAGATTATCGCGTTGTAATAACGTCGAACGGAGGAATTTCAAGTAATAGCGGTGACGCAAATGAAGAAACTAACCCGAACTTAAATGGTGATAGTAATGACAATGGATTTCCTGATAACACAGGAAATTATTCGAATATGATCGTCAGTGGAATCGTTACATTAACTCCTGGAGTTGTCGTTGGAAAAACGAACAACGTAGTTATAAATTCGAATGGAACGACAACTGATCCAACGGTTGATTTCGGGATCAGATTATCACCGACAATGGTTAAACTTGATAAGTTTGAAGCCTATTTTGACGGTAGTGATGTAACTGTTGAATGGTCAACGGGTGATGAATCGGGGAACTTAGGTTTCAATGTTTACCGTGAAACGAACGGTCAGAAAGAACTTTTGACAAACGCTCCGATCGCCGGAAGTGCTTTGAAAACGACGGTTGATCTGGTCGTCAAAGGAAACAATTATCGTTGGGTTGATAATCAATCCAAACTCGGTGGTGTCTATTATATCGAAGACATAGATATGAACGGCGACAGCACGATGCACGGACCTGTTCGACCGAATATGAAGATCAAACTCGATTATTCTAAACAGAATCCATCGAAACTTCTTTCCGATCTGGTCAAACCCGAAATTCGTTCAATGCAAACCGATTTTGTTGGTGAAGTTTCCGAAAATGAAAGTTTACAGGAATCATCATCAAATTCGAATAGACAGAGAGAAGTTGCCGCAATGAAGGGCGTAAAACTCTTTGTTAAAGATGCAGGTTGGTATCGGGTTGATATGAACAGCCTTGCACAAGCGGGCTTTGACATCAATTCAAATCAGTCAACGTGGCAAATGTTTGTCAACGGAAATGAAGTTCCGTTCTCAATAAACAACCAAAAAGTTGAATTTTACGGAGTCGGTGTTGATACGAACATCACAAATGAGCAGGTTTATTACCTAGTTCAAGGCAATCAAGCCGGTCTGCGTCTGCCGAAAGTTAATGGCGGACAAGCTAATGATGAAGTTGCTGCTTCGAGTTATGAAGTAACTGCTCAACGAAAAGACCGTGCGATCTATATGTCGGCATTGCTTAATGGTGACAATGAAAATTGGTTCGGTCCGATCATTTCAACGAATGCCCAGACTCATCAGGATTTTGTTATCAATAATCCTTTTGATGATGGCGTTAATCAAGCACGTTTGCGGGTTGGTTTGCAAGGTTTGACCAATATAAATCACCTCGTAAATATCAGCTTTAACGGCGTGCAACTCGGCACGGTCAATTTGAGTGGCACAGATAATGATGAATTTGAATTTAATGTTCCGATGGCTTCGGTTGTCGAAGGATCAAATCGTGTAAGTCTGCAATCTGTCGGCACAGGAAACGATCTAAGTCTTGTTGACACGTTAAGTTTGCGTTACACGCGAAGCTATGTTGCCAAAGATGATCGGATACATTTCACCGTTCCCGCAAATCAGGATGTTCGCGTCGGCGGATTCTCTGATGAAAATATCAGATTATTCGAAGTTGAAAATGACGAAGCGGTTCGTGAATTATCTGTTAGCAGCGAGAAAGTCAACAATTCACCGGGCTTTAGCTTGGAACGTGCGGGTTACGACCGTGAATTTGTCGCTTTCAGTGATATGAACTATTCAAGAAGCGTTTCACGCATCGAAGTAAATGCTCCGTCTCACTTGAATGATCCGACAAACAAAGCGGATTTCGTAATCATCGCACCTGCAATGTTTGGAAAAGAGGCTCGGGAATTAGCTGAACGCAGAGAAAATCAAGGCTGGAAACCAGTTGTTGTGTCGGTTGAAGACATCTATGATGAATACAGTTTTGGAAGACGTTCAACCGTCGCCATCAAAGATTTCTTACGACACGCTTCAAGCAATTGGGCAGTCAAGCCAAGATACGTCTTGCTCTTTGGTGATTCAAGTTATGACCAACGAAATTATCTCAATCAAGTAAATCGTGATCTAATTCCGACCAAACTTATTGATACAGAGTTTATGGAAACTTCTAGCGATAGCTGGTTGGCGGATTTTGATAACGACGGTGTTGAAGATATGGCACTTGGACGGCTTCCGGCAGGAAATAATGCGGAAGCAAGACAAATGCTGGCAAAACTTGAACGCTTTGACGCACAGGAAAGTCGAACTCAAATGTCTAATTTGCTGGTTGCCGATCAGTTCTTCGATGTTTATGCTGATGACCTTGAGTCGGTTTTACCACAGGGAACAACCGCAATGAGAGTAAATCGTTCGCAAATGAGTGATGCTCAAATGCGTAGTGAGATAATTTCAAATACTGCGTTAAATCCGATGGTAGTAACTTACACAGGACACGGCACGACCGGAGTTTGGGCAAATTCAAATGTGTTCCGTGATACGGATGTTGCTAATCTCGCAAACAACAAATTGGCTTTTTATATGCTGATGACTTGTTTGAACGGATACACGCATAACGCATATAGCGACAGTATGGCGGAATCTCTTATCAAATCCGAAAATGGAGCAATCGCAGTTTGGGCTTCATCGGGTTCAACCTACGCTTCGGGACAGATATTTATGAGTCGCAGAGCAACTCAAGATCTGTTCAACATCCAACATAATCCGTTGACGATCGGCGATCTAACAAGAATTGCCAAACAAACAACGCAGGATTTGGATGCCCGTCGAACATGGCAATTGATCGGTGATCCGACGATTGTTGTCAAATAATCCGAAGACTTAAAATTTTAAGTTTTCAAACTTTAATGAGTAGAAGTCAACCGAACTTCTACTCATTTTTTTGTTTAAAGCCAACACTTCTATTTCCAAACACCGTTCTAACTTGATAAAATTTGTCTTGAAAAGGAGAAGTTTTTATTATGTCGGAAGAAACAAAAGATTTTCGTTTTGCAGGAACGGTTGACCATTTGGCGATCAAATGCGAAGACTTGAAAAAAGACGTTGAGGAATATAAACGGCTTGGTTTTTCGGTGGAAACGGTTTATGAAGATTGGGCAATGATGCGTGACGCAAAAGGTTTCGGCATCGCACTTTTGCCGCCAAATTCAAAACATCCGCCGCATATCGGCTTAAAAGTTGATACGATGGACGAACTTGAAAAAGCCGCCGAAAAAGAAGGTCTCCCGATAAAACCGCATCGTGACGGCACTTCATCTTTTTATACAAAAGGCGTGAGCGGACAAATTGTTGAATTGATTTATTATCCCGAAAACTTTGGTGAATAAAAAAAGGCTGAACTCCCCCATATTTAAGTTCAGCCTTTTTTATGCTCATTTAATTGAGTGGTTAAATGAGGTGAGGAAAGAAAATGGGTGAGGACAAAATTAAATTGTCCGAATAAATTTATGCGGACGCATGAGCAAAAGTTGTTTTAGAAACTTCCTGAACAACTTCTGCTGTTTTATTTTCTGTCGCATTTATCGCAATATCGGCTTGTGCTACGATTCCGCAACAACCTCCCATATCATCAACCACGACGACTCTGCGAATTTGTTTTTCTTCCATCAAATTACAGCAATCTTCAACGCTCGTATTCGGATTAACCGTTTCAACGCTCGAAGTCATCACATCGCCAACCGTCAGATCAAGCGGATTTTTTCCTTCGGCAACTGTTCGACAACAAATATCTCTATCCGTAATAACCCCGATAGGTTTTTTTGCCTCATTATCTTCGACCACCGGAATACAACCGCAATCATTGTCATTCATCATTTTCGCCGCTTCCTGCAAAGTGTTATCCGTTGTGCAACACGCAGGATTTCCTGTCATAATATCTTTTACATTCATTCTTAAAACTTCTCCTTAATTCTCTAAAATTGATACATACAAACTTAATTTTTGTATGATTTCAAAACACAAATACTTATTTGCATCGTTCTATTCACACTAGTTCGCAATTCGTATTCCACAAATAAAAGTTTTTTGTTAATCTTCTAAAAATATGAAATTGCCACACGAATTTTACACACGGAAAAACACACTCAAAATTGCCAAAGACTTGCTCGGAAAAATTCTTGTCGTTCCAAATAAAGATGGAAAAAGAGTTTCGGGAATGATCGTTGAGGTCGAAGCCTATCTCGGCGAAGAAGATAAAGCCGCTCATTCTTACAAAAGCCGTCGCACAAACCGCACCGAAATTCTTTACGGCGAAGGCGGTTTTGCATACATCTTTTTAATTTACGGAATTTACAACCAACTAAATTTCGCGGTCGGCAAAAAAGATGTTCCACATTGCATTTTGATACGCGGAATCGAACCGCTCGACGGAATAGAGATTATGAGAGAAAGACGTGGAAAAATGCCCGACAAAAATCTTTCATCAGGTCCCGGAAAACTCTGCATCGCTTTCAATATTGACAAAAATTTCTATGGTGAAGATTTGCTTGGAAACAAAATGTGGCTTGAAGAAGGAATCAAAGTTCCAAAAAACAAGATCGCAACGGGAAAACGAATCGGAATTGATTATGCCGAAGAATATGCGGAGAAACCTTGGCGTTTTTGGGTTAAAGATAATCCCTTTGTGAGCAAAATAAAATAGCTTCAAAGATTATCAAAAACCTTGAAGCCATTCTATTTAGATAGTGTTATTACTTTTTATTATAACTCGCAATTTCTTCTTCCGGCGGAGCTATTTCAAGCGGCACTTGAGAAAAAATCCCGTAAATCACAGTCATACTGACCAGAAAACCTACTGCAAAAATGATGAAATCCATTATTTTCCACCTCTCGTCTTGAACTTGAAATAATTTCCAAGTGCGAGAATTGATGGAACCCAAATGCCCACAAAAATACCTGATAATTTATTGCTTTCTGCGTCTCCGCCCAATACGCCAAACCACAGCGTTATTGAAAACAAAAATGAAATTAATGCTGCCCCTAAAATTGAATAATCTGCTCTGTTCATTGTTTTACCTTCCCTCTTGTTCGTTCTTTAATATGCGGAAACTCCGCGTCCTTCGCTAGATCAATTCGTCAAATATATTGTCAAATAAGTTCGGACTAAATTGCCGAACCGATCACTGCGAGCCATTTAATTGTTAAACGAAATAATTAATTTATTTTGTTCAACGCTTAATATGTGTTACAGGTTTAGATTCGTAATATTTCTGCAATTGGATTCAATTTCGCTATTTTTTACCAAAAACAAAAAGCCATCACAGGTTTTCTTAAACCTGAATGGCTTCACTAAGATATAAATTAAAAAATGAATTTTACTTTCTAAATTTTATCACGACCTTTGTAATTGAGCCGACATTGTAATGATATGTTGCGATATATCTTGAGTTTGTTCTGAATCCGACCACATATTCGGCGATTCCTTCAAATCTCCACAGTTCTTTAACATCTTTGACGGCTGTTCTTGTTGTGGTTTTAATTGGAGTTTCACACATCCAATAAAATGATTTGAATACGATCTTTTTGAATTTGTTTCCTCTGACCGCAATGGTTTCGTCGCCTGAATAGTCTGTGAAAGGTTTTGATGCAGTTGAAACTTCATAATCGGGAGCGGATTCTTGAATAAAATCAAAGATCACATATTCATAGTTTCCGATGCTTGTGTTTGTAACTTTTTTTATTGAACCTGTTTCAGTACAAGTTTGCGAAACCCCTACGGTGCTAAGAAAGAAAATTACGCCTAAAGTGACAGCAAATTTATTGAACCCAAATCTCATTTTATTTTCTCCGTTTTTTTAATTATCTATAGAAATCAATATAAAAAAGCTCTGTATCGCTCATAAATAAAGCAAATACAGAGCTTCTTCGGTGAACTGTTTAGATTAGCTTGAAACTAAACCTTTTAGTGACAATCCACTTAATGTTTTGTTAAAAAGGTTTTAGGCTTCAGCCACCTCACTATAATCATTTATCATAAAAACTTTGATCACCTCCTTCTCTAGTGTATTGAGGATTTTAGTTTAGCTTTTTGAAAACGATAAAGTCAACAGAAAAGTTAAGGGTTTAGAGTTTAGAGTTCAAAGTTTGTTTTTTGCTCTGATCTTCAACTCTGAACCCTGAACCCTTAACTCTAAACTCCGCCTTACGGTTTGTGTGTTAAAGTATTTTTCCTGTATTATTTCGCTTATGAATGAACTTTACCCAGAGATTGAACCTTTTGATTCGGGAATGTTGGAAGTTTCTGATATTCACACGATCTATTATGAGCGTTGCGGAAATCCCGACGGAATTCCTGTGTTGTTTCTGCACGGTGGACCGGGCGGCGGATTGATTCCGATGTATCGGCAATTTTTTGATCCCGAAGCCTATCACATAATTTTGTTCGATCAACGGGGTTCGGGAAAATCTACTCCGCACGCTGAATTGGAAGAAAATACGACGTGGACTTTGATCGAAGACATCGAAACTCTGCGGGAGAAATTTGATATTGATAAATGGTATGTTTTCGGCGGTTCGTGGGGAAGCACATTGAGTCTTGCTTATGCTGAAACGCATCCCGAAAGAGTTAATGGTTTGGTCTTGCGTGGAATATTTTTGACTCGTCCGAAAGAATTGCAATGGTTTTATCAATACGGAGCGTCGGAAATTTACCCGGATTTCTGGGAGCGTTACCGTGATGAAATTCCAGTCGAAGAACGCGGCGATATGATGACGGCTTATTATAAACGCTTGACGAGTGACGATGAGCAAACAAGAATTTCCGCCGCGAGAGCGTGGAGTGTTTGGGAAGGTTCGACATCAAAATTAATTCCCGATGAAGATTTGATAAATCATTGGGAAGACCCGTCGGAAGCCTTGGCTCTTGCACGAATCGAATGTCATTATTTTATGAATAATTCGTTTTTTGACACGGAAAATTATCTGATCGAAAATGTTGATAAAATTCGCCATATACCGACGGTCATTGTGCAAGGACGTTACGATGTGGTTTGTCCGGCAGTTTCCGCTTGGGAACTACACACGGCTTTCCCTGAATCAGAATTACATATCATCAAAGATGCCGGACATTCGATCAGCGAGAAGGGAATCAGATCGGCTTTAATTACAGCAACCGATAATTTCAGAGATTTTGGGAATAGTTAAATTATGAGAAGTTTATTTTCAATACTTAAATTTGCTTTTGTGATTTTTTCGTTTGCTTGTTTTATTTACGGTCAAGAACCCAGCAAGGATACTTTAGAAAATTGTAAAGAGCGTGCAACAGAAACTGTAAATAAGTTTGAAAAATCTAGTCCGATTCGTCGTGCTGTAGAAAGTGGAGAGATCGGAAAGTGCATTCGATACTCTTGGATGGATTCGATGGACAATTTCGGAATAAAGAGGGTAATGGTTTTGGTTAAATATTCTGCGAAT
>JBGTHN010000300.1:0-4673 GCA_041746235.1 Pyrinomonadaceae bacterium
ATCCCAAACAGGTTCTTCCGCAGGCTTCGGAATTTTCTCTTCGGGTATTTCTTCAACTTTTGTTTCTGATACTGGTTGCGTTGTTGTTTCGGAAATATTTTCAAGTTTTTCTTCGACTTTTGGTTCGACTTTTTCTTTAGATACTTCAGGTAGAATCGGAACTTCTGATTTCGTTTCTATTGGCGGAATTTCAATAATTTCTTTTTCGATTTTTGGTATTGAAACTTCTACTTTCGAATCAACTGGTAAAACTACCTCTTCTTTTATAACTTTAGATGTTGTAACAGGTTCTTTTTTTACTACTTTGGTTGCTACTAAGCCGTTATGATTTTTAGATGACTCTTTCATAGTCATCCGCTTTAAGTCTTCTATTCGTCCCGCACGAATTGCCGCACAAATAAGGTTGTGTTGACGATTCAATCTGTCTTCTAAGACTTTTTCATCAAATTTATCAACTAATAAATCATTATAAGGAGAGCGTTTACTCGCAAGAATAGTGCCTCCTTGATAAACCAAGGATAAGATAAGTGGAGTCTTCAGCCCTTTATCTTCGGTCTGAACGTGATAAGTTACTCCATCAAAATTTATGTCTGTATTAAAACCGGTAATCACGGCAATTTAGTTTTTTCGGGCGAGATAATTTTTGCAGTAGAAAGACACAAAGTGCCAACTACAAAAATATCATAGCATTTAATTGTCGGTCAACGAACTTATTTCAATGTTTAGACGCAAAAATCTAAAATTTATATCGTGTAATTTTCTGTTTAAAACTAATGTTAGTTTCTCTGAAAAACAGTTGCCTTGACAGTCAATCTAGCATAACTTACGATTGAACTTGTGCAATAATTCTCAAACTTTCTTTATGAGAAAATTTAACTGATTTTCAAGTATTTTTTTGATGTTATCAAGAAAATCTTTAGGTGATTTTAATGTCAGAATTTAATCTATTTGATTACGCCCCAATAGGCATAATGTTTTTAGTAGCAGTCGGCTTTGCGGCAAGTCAGATTTTAGCGGCTCAACTTTTGGGACCACGTAAACGAACTGCAACAAAATTAATGCCTTATGAATGCGGTAAAGACCCGGTCGGTTCTGCCCGCGATAGATTTTCAATTAAATTTTATATGGTGGCAGTTGCTTTTCTGCTTTTTGATATTGAAATTCTCTTTATTATTCCATTTGCGGTAGCATTCAAAAGTTTGCTGGCGGCAGAAGCAACCGGCACGGTCTATTACGGCACAGTTGCTTTTATTACAATGATGTTTTTCTTGGCAACAGTTGTCGTCGGTTTGATTTACGAGTGGAAAAAAGGTGCGTTTGATTGGAGCGAACAATCTCGTGCCGAAGCAAGAGTTGAAGCAATTAAGTTGAAAAATAAAAAAGCAAGAAATGTTACAGAATTAAAACGTGCCGCATAACTTTTACAGGAGAAAGAATGGGTTTAGAAAATCAAATATTTGAATCATTACCCGATGTAATTACGGTTAAACTCGATGCAGTTGTCAATTGGGCGAGAAAATCGTCACTTTGGCCCGCCACGTTCGGGTTGGCTTGTTGTGCAATTGAAATGATGAATAGTGTTTCGGCTAGAAATGATCTTTCGCGTTTCGGTGCGGAAACTTTTAGAGCAAGTCCGAGGCAAGCCGATGTAATGATCGTTTCGGGAAGAGTTTCTAGAAAAATGGCTCCGGTTTTGCGTCGGATTTATGATCAAATGCCTGAACCCAAATGGGTTATTTCGATGGGTGCATGTGCAACTTCGGGTGGAGTATTTGATAATTATGCGATCGTTCAAGGCGTAGATAAAGTTGTTCCGGTTGACATATATATTCCGGGATGTCCGCCACGTCCGGAAATGCTTGTTCATGCAATAATAATGTTGCAGGAAAAAATAATGAAAGAATCGGTTAAAGACCGACGCGATACGTTTGAAGAAGAATCACGCAAATCAATCGTTCCCGGAACTTTACCTGTAACTGAAGGAACTACATTAGAAGATTCGGCTAGAAATAATCCGACAAAGCCTTATACAGTTCCATCAAAACACGAAAAACGACGTTCTTCATAAACAAATAAGATACTTTTTTATTAAATATGGCTGACACAAAAGTTTTACACGAGTTTGTAGAAAAATTAAAAGAAGAAAAATCCGAGTGGGTAACGGAAGTTATTGATGCACTTGGCGAAGTTACAATAATTGTGCCAAGAGAGGCGATTGTTGATGTTTGTTGGGTTTTGAAAAAGAAACACGATTTCGATATGTTGGCGGATTTATGCGGCGGAGACAGAGGTCCCGAAGAAGATCCGCGTTTTGAAGTTAATTATCATTTATTTTCAACCACACATTATAATCGTCTGCGTTTGAAAGTTTTACTTACGGAAGACGAACCAAACGTAAAAACGGTAACTACAGTTTGGAAAACAGCAAACTGGCACGAACGTGAAACTTATGACCTTTTGGGAATAATTTTTGATAATCATCCCGATTTAAGACGTATTTTATTACCATCAGATTTTGACGGTCACGCACTTCGCAAAGATTATCCATTGCGTGGTTACGAGCCGTATAGCTTAAATTAAAGTTTTTGTAGATAAATTATTTTTTTATGAGCGTTGCAATAGAAAATTTACCTGAACAAGCCGAACTATTGGAAGATTCACTTGAATCACAAATGACAATTTCGATGGGTCCGCAACATCCTTCAACGCACGGCGTTTTGCGGCTTGAATTAGTTTTGGACGGCGAAGTTGTTGTCAGAACTATTCCCGACATTGGCTATTTACACACGGGAATGGAGAAACTTTTTGAATATAAAAAGTATCAGCAAGGCATCGTGATTACTGATCGTATGGATTATTTGAATCCTCTCGGTAATAATTTGGCTTATGTAATGGCGGCTGAAAAACTTCTGCAAATTGAGATTCCAGAAAGAGGGCAAGTCATACGCGTTTTGATGTGCGAATTGCAACGCATCGCTTCACACATGGTTTGGCTCGGCACACACGCACTTGATATTGGTGCGATGAGCGTATTTTTCTTCTGCTTTCGTCAGCGTGAAAAAATTCTAAATTTGATCGAAGCCGCTTCCGGCGGACGTATGACCCCGAGTTATTTTAGAATTGGCGGTTTAATGATGGATTTACCCGCAGGTTTTGAACGCCGTTGCAAACAGTTTCTAGAAGATTTTCCTGCCGCAATGGAAACTTTTGAAACACTCGTAACGGGCAATACTATTTTCCAAAGCAGAACAAAAGAAGTTGGCTATATCAGCAAAGAAGACGCGATAAGTTGGGGATTAACCGGACCTTGTTTGCGTGGAAGCGGTGTTGAACTTGATTTACGTATTCATAATCCTTATACAGGCTATGAAAATTACGATTTTGATATTCCGGTTGAAACAGGTTGCGATGTTTGGGCAAGATTTAAAGTTCGTATGCGTGAACTTTATGAATCCGAAAAAATCGTTAAACAAGCACTTGGAAGACTAAAACCGGGACCGACAAAAGCCGATGCTCCGAAAGTTGTTTTGCCGGATCGTGATGATATGCGAAAACATATGGATTCGCTGATTCACCATTTCCTGATTGTTGCAGAAGGTTTCAATGTTCCCGAAGGCGAAGTTTATCACGCCATCGAAGCCTCAAAAGGCGAACTCGGCGTTTATATGAAATCAAACGGCGGACCGAAACCCGAAAGAGTTCATTTCCGCGGACCGAGTTTTGTAAATCTTTCCGCACTTCCCGATATGGTCGAAGGCGAATTGATCGCCGATGTTGTCGCAGTTATTGGTTCATTAGATATTGTTTTAGGCGAAATTGATAGATAAAAAGCAGTAAGCAGTAAGCAATAAGCAGTAAGCAGATGTTATTTATCTTTACCGCTCATCGCTCACCGCTCACCGCTCACTGAATAAAATATGGCTTCAGTAGCAACTGATTATACAAATAAAGTAGTAGAAACCGATGAGATCGCGGAATTTTCCGATGAAGTCATCACGGAAATGAAATCGCATCTTGTGAAATACCCCGACGGCAAACAGCGTTCGGCTTTGATTCCGCTTTTATTCGTGATTCAACGTGAACGCGGTTATCTGGATAATCCGGGCGTGAACTTTATTGCGAAATTCTTGGATTTGGAGGTTTCAGACGTTTGGGAAACGGCGACTTTTTATTCGATGTTTAATCTGCATAAAGTCGGCAAACATCATATACAAGTTTGCAAAACGCTTTCGTGCCGAATTATGGGCGAACCTGAAATTACGGGGCATATTTGCGACAAACTTGGAATCAAAGCAGGTGAAACCACTGCTGACGGAAAATTTACCTTGACGCGTGTTGAATGCTTAGGCAGTTGCGGAACTGCTCCGATGTTGCAGGTTGGTTTTGATTACTACGAAGATTTGACGATTGAGAAAGTTGATAAAATGTTGGATTCGTTGGACTAATTTATGAATTCAAGTTTGAAATACAAAGTTTTCAAGAGTTCTTGGGATTCTTGGGATAAATTGTTCCAACAGGCTTCCGAATTTGCGACCACAATTGGTAGAGAAAATCTTGTCAACATATCTCATTCTTGCGATGGCAGTAATGAAGGTACGGTAGCGGTTTGGTATTGGGAAGACAATATTTCGGGGCAAATGTTTGAGATCAATCAAGTTAATTTTGGTGAGTGA
>JBGTHN010000301.1:0-2412 GCA_041746235.1 Pyrinomonadaceae bacterium
CTTCGGCTCCGTTCGTTTCCATAATTGCTTTTAATAGTTCTAGTGAATCTTTTTCATCATCTACAACTATAATCCTTAAACCCGTTAGCGGATTATCATTGTCATATAAAATTTCTTCATTTTCTTCGACTTCAGCAACAAAATTTGAGATCGAAACCAAAGGAATTTTAAACATAAAAGTCGAACCTTTGTCTTTTCCTTCGCTTGTTGCTTCAACCTGCCCGCCGTGCATTTCAACCAGATTTCGTACGATTGAAAGTCCCAAACCGAGTCCGCCGTGATTTCTCGTTGTGGTTGCATCGGCTTGGCGAAAACGCTCAAACACGAATGGAACAAATTTCGGATCCATTCCTTGCCCATTGTCTATAAAACTAACGACCGCATTTGATTCTACTGATTCGAGTTTTACGATTATTTTTCCGCCTTTAGATGTAAATTTGATCGAATTTGAAAATAGATTCCAAATGACTTGTTGAATACGTGCCGCATCGCCTTTGATAATTGCAGATTCATTCAGATCGGTTTCAATATTTATATTTTTAGCATTTGCAGTCGGCATCAAACTTTCCACCGTTCCATTTACAACCTCTCGAAGATCAATTGGTTCAAGGTTAAGTTCGAGTTTCCCGGTGATGATTCGGGAAACATCCAACAAATCTTCAATTATCTGAGCTTGCGATTTCGCATTTCTATCAATTGTTTCAATCGCACGTTGGATCTCGTCGCCTTTGAGTTGATTCATTTTCAAAAGGCTCGTCCAGCCAACGATCGCATTTAGCGGAGTCCGCAATTCATGTGAAACAGTCGCAAGAAATTCATCTTTTATGCGATTTGCATTTTCAGCTTCGGCACGCAGATTTTGTTCATTTTCATAAAGCATTGCACGCTCAAGTGCCTGAGCACATTGTTGTGCAAGTGCCAGCAAGAAAATACGGTCGTCATTAGTAAACTCTTGAATTTCGCGGAAACTTAAACCAATTCCGCCGATGGTTTTATTTTTAACGATCAATGGAAGTGCCAGCAAAGCCTTGCTTTTCGTTACGGATGCCAACGGACCTAAAAAAGGATACTCACTTTCAAACTCATCGAATGATGTAATAAATATAGGTTTCTGTGTCCGAATCGCATCAGCCAAAGGAACTTTTTGATTTAGGTCAAAACGTTGCCATTTTTCCATTATCTCATCATTAAATCCGACCGAACCGATCGCATTTAATTCATTATTTTCTTCATCGGTTAAAACCACAATTCCGGCGTGTGCTCCAACGGAATTAATTCCCTGCTCGATTATCGCTTCGGCAACTTCCTTTGGAATCAATGCTTGTGAAAGCGAGATCGAAACAATTTGCAATCGCTTCAAAAAATCTGAAGTCTTTTGTGCCGCTCTACTAATAGTCTGTTCGGCACTAAAAAGTTTAGAGTTATCAACTGCCAAAGCCGCACGATTTGCAAGGTCTTCGGCTAATGCCAAATCCTCTTTCGTATAATTTCTTGATTCCGAATTTACGAAAGTAATCACTCCTAAAATGTTATCTCGTGCTTTCAATGGGATCAATATAGCCGAACTAAACCCGACTTCTCTGAGCATTTTTAGATGATCTTCATTTATAGCACCTTCAACTAATAAGTCATCGGTAATCTCAGGATAAAATTCGGACACTCCCGTTCGCACTACATTATAAATTCCGAACGGAGTATCAGGATTCGGCGGATATTTTGAATGTAGTTCTTCCGCCAATTTGATCATTTCAGGTTTAATATGAGTTACCGCTAAACGATGCAGAAGCCCATCATCACCCAAAATATCCACCGCACACCAATCAGCAAAATGCGGAACTGCTAATTCAGCAACATTTGTTAGAGTTTTCTTATAATCGAGCGAAGAAGCAAGAGCAGTTCCCGCTTCGAACAAAAATCTTTTGGCATCTTCTTTTTTCTTGCGTTCGGTAATATCCATCGTTACGCCACGCATACCGAGCGGATTTCCCTGTTTATCAATAATGACCATTGATTGAGATTCAACCCAAACAACTGTGCCGTCTTTTGCAATCCAACGAAATCTGTTTGTTCCTTTGTCACCTTTTGAAAAATGCTCGGCGGCGGCGGCGGCGGCTTTTTCTTTATCTTCATCGTGAACTATCTTGAGCCAAAAATTCGGAGTTGAGAGCCATTCTTCAACCGTATAACCGAGCATTTCCTTGACATAATCGCTAACAAAATCAATTCGCTGATTACTTTCATCAGGTTCGCCCCATGCTTCCCAAACAACACCCGGCACACTCGCAACAAGTTCCTGCAAATGCCTTTTTTGATCTTCAATTTCTTGCGTCAGACGCTCGCTTTTCTGCTCGATTCTTTTTGTTTCGGTAATATCTTCGTGAATTAAAATTACTTCCTGAACATTTCCACTCA
>JBGTHN010000302.1:0-2698 GCA_041746235.1 Pyrinomonadaceae bacterium
ACAAAACGCCGCGAAGTTGCGAACCGATCTGCGTTGCAAGTCTGATTCTTTGCCCTTCACCGCCCGAAAGAGTTCCCGAACCTCGATCTAAAGTTAAATATCCTAAACCAACCGAATCTAGAAATTGCAGACGATTTTGGATTTCTTTCAAAACCAAACCAGCAATCTTATTTTCACGTTTGTTTAATTTTACTTTATCGAACTTTTTAACTGCTTCTTCTATCGGCAAACTTACATAATCGCCAACTCCCAAACCGCCAATCTTTACTGCCAAACTATCTTTTCTGAGGCGATGTCCGTTGCATTCTTTGCAAGTTACAGGCGAGATCATATTTTCCAAAGACACACGAATTTTCTCCGAACCTGCTTTGTGCATACGTTCCCGCATTACTTCAACAACTCCATTCCAATCCCATTTTCTCGTTCGCCTATACAATTTCATAGGAACTTTTATTTTTGAACCGTTGAAAAACTGAGTCTTTATTGTTTCGGGCAAATCTTTATATTTAGTGTCAATTCTGATCGAAGTATTGTTTTTCTTATTATAATTAGTTATTAATCCAAGCAACGCTGCACGAAAATATGTCGAATATGATTTGTCTATATCATCAACGAGCGGCAATTTATTTGTTGCAATTTCTTTGTCCGGGATCAAAGTGTTTTCTTTAACTTCGGCAACAACGCCGATTCCTTCGCATTTTGGACACGCTCCGAAACTTGAGTTAAATGAAAACGAACGTGGTTCAAGCGGTGCGATATTTATCTTACAATTTACGCACGCCATTTTTTCCGAATAAAGAATTTCGTCGCCATCAATTACTGCAACTAAAACCCCTCCGTCTGTTAATTTCAAAGCAGTTCTAACCGATTCGTTCAAACGCTCTTCAACGCCTTCTTTTATCAAAAGGCGATCAACAACAACCTCAATCGTGTGATTCTTTTGTTTCTTAAGTTTTATTTCTTCATCTAAAGCCAATAATTCACCGTCAATTCTCGCACGTATAAATCCATCTTTGAGCAATTTTTCGAGTTCTTTTTTAAATTCGCCTTTTCGCCCACGAACTATTGGTGCAAGAATCATAACTCTTTCGCCAACCGGCAATTCCAAAACATTTTCAACAATTTGCTCAACAGTTTGGCGTGTGATCGGAGCATCACAATTTGGACAATGCGAAGTTCCTATCGAGGAAAATAAAAGCCTTATATAATCGTAAATTTCCGTTACAGTTCCCACGGTTGAACGAGGCGAGCGAGAAACTGTTTTTTGCTCAATGGAAATTGCCGGAGATAAACCCTCAACCGAATCAACATCGGGTTTTTCGAGTTGATCGAGAAATTGCCTTGCATAAGCCGAAAGCGATTCAACATAACGGCGTTGACCTTCGGCGTAAATTGTATCGAAAGCAAGCGATGATTTACCTGAACCCGATAAACCCGTAATTACAGTAAATTTATCACGCGGAATATCTATGTCTATATTTTTGAGATTGTGCTGTCTTGCACCTCGAACGGAAATGTTTTTTATGCTCATTTGTGTTTTACAGATAAAATATTTGTCTATTGGCGAAACAGATATTTTATCAATTCAATTTGGGCAAAGCAAAGTGAGAATTTTATACTAATTTTTATATTTACGATTATTACAAAAGCAAACAGGACATAGAAAATTCTATATCCTGTTTGTTCATACCAAAAAGTTATCTAAATCTATTATTTGTCCTGAGAATTACGAATTGATTCTGAAAGTTTATTAATGTCAAAAGGCTTGTCGCTGACCTTTAACGTATTCATTATTTCGGTCAGAGTCTTTTTAGAATTTTCCATTTTGTCGGCTTTTGTGGTTGTTCCGATCGCTAATAGATAATTTCCGAGTATTGTTGTTATAAAATAATCCTGTTTATATTCAGTGTTGAATTTCGGGCGAACAAAACCCCAAAATAAAAAATCACGTTTTCCGATCAAAACTTTTTCGGAAGTTACTTTTAGTTTTGATTGATAGACCTCATCACCCAAATATTCGCTTTCCCATATTTTATGATTTTCAAGCAATTGTGCATCACTCAGTTTATTATCTTTTGCTGCAAAATTGGTTAATGGAACGGTAAGTATCTGAACCGGCTCATCATTAATAATGAACATCGGAACCTCAACTCCCGTCGCTGGTTCGACACCTTTGGCATTAATTTCAATCGAAAAAGATTTATCCTTGCCATTGTTTATGAATAAATAACCCGCTTTTGTCTTGATTGTGAACAATCCTAATTCATCTTCGGATTGTGCTATTCCAATTGAGTTAATCAGCAAATTGAGTTAATCAGCAAAATTATAACTAACAAAAATAGAATTCTTTTCATATTTTTTTATTTCAAAACTCCAAAAACGTCTCGCAGAATTTGCGTCGTTCTGCCGATTGGGTCTTTGCGAATTTTCTTTTCTTCTTGTGCGACCATATAAAAAACGCCGTCTAATGCTTTATCGGTAATATAACCGTCCAAATCTTTTGCATCATCACCGATAAACGCCGCCGCAAAACCGGCTTTGTCTATCATATTTTTGTAGCTTTGCGTAACGCCTGTTTCTGCTGTAAAGTCTTCGACAATCAGGCGGAATTTTCCACGCAGTTTGTCTTCCGTCGTGCGTCTAAAAAATTGCGTCGCCGCATCGTCTTCTCCACTAAATAAGATGTTCTTTGCATCGG
>JBGTHN010000303.1:0-2170 GCA_041746235.1 Pyrinomonadaceae bacterium
CAAATCTTTCGACGGGCGAACGCTTTGACGAATGGCGTAGAATCCGAAAAGGCGATGCGAGAGTCGTTATCGGAACACGCTCGGCAGTCTTCGCACCGTTGCAAAATCTAGGTTTGGTCGTGATTGATGAAGAACACGACACATCTTACAGGCAACACGAAATGCCTTTTTATAACGGGCGTGATGTTGGAATTGTCCGCTCAAATTTTGCAAATGCGATCGTCGTTTTGGGTTCGGCAACTCCCGCACTCGAAACTTTTCACAACGCACACATCGGAAAATATGAATACTTAACTTTACCGAATCGAATCGGCAATCGTCCCCTTGCGACAGCGGAAATCGTTGATATGCGTTTAGTTTTCAAAGAAGCAGGAAAAGACCCGATCTTTGCACCAAAACTTGTTGAGGCGATCGTTGAAACTCACGAAAAAGGCGAGCAATCAATAATTCTGCTCAATCGTCGCGGATTTTCGCAGTTCGTTTTGTGTCGTGGATGTGGCGAAACAATTCGTTGTAATAATTGCGATATAACGCTTACATATCACAAACGCGAACAAAAACTTGTCTGTCATTATTGCAATCACCGCGAAAAAGTTCCGAATAAATGTCCGAAATGCGAAAGCCGTTTTTTGTATTTTATGGGCGAAGGAACGGAACAGATCGAAAACCTTTTACAGCGAAAATTTTCTGACCTACGCATTGCCAGAGTTGACCGAGACACGACCAAACGCAAACACGAACTCGAAAATATTTTATCGGATTTCAGCGACGGAAAACTTGATATGCTCGTCGGAACTCAGATGTTAGCCAAAGGACACGATTTTCCGAATGTAACATTGGTCGGCGTAATTTCCGTTGATGCCGGATTATCACTTCCCGATTTTCGTTCCGCCGAAAGAACTTTTCAACTTTTAACCCAAGTTGCAGGACGTGCTGGACGTGGAATTCTGCGTGGAAGAGTTTTGATTCAAACATATTATCCCGAACATTACGCCCTTAAACATTCCAAAACGCAGAGTTATGATTCGTTTTATAATGAAGAAATCTCCTTCCGTGAAAAAATGCACTATCCGCCGTTCGTGGCACTTGCTTCGATCTTAATAAAACACTCGAATTATAATTATGCACACGACAACGCAAGCATTTTACGTGAGGCTTTGGATGCCTCAAACACCCAAAAACATTGCATTATATTAGGTCCGGCACCTGCCGCTTTGCCGCGTTTGAAAGGTGATTATCGTTTGCAGATTTTTATAAAATCACGCAATCGCCAGCATTTACGCGAAACAATTGATTTCGCCTTAGCCGAAGCCGAAGCAAAATTTTGTGATCTTAAAATCGTTTATGTGGAAATTGATCCGATAAATTTACTATAAAAAAAAGAGGAGAGTTGAAAAAACCTTAAAACTTTATTTGCGTATAAATTTCGGAAACATTTATTTTACACATCATCGAATCTATTGAAATAATATCTTCATTTGAGTTGTAAATCTTATACACCCATTGTTTTAAGCCTTGTTTAGCGTAATGTTCAATAAGCATTTTGTCTTCGTTGACCATTAAATATTCACTGACGCTTTCCAGAGTCAGATATTTTTCCAGTTTCGTAGTTTTATCGCAGGCATAAGTTTTCGGCGAAACTATTTCGATAATAACGGTCGGATTCAACAAAATATCAGTTTCCCGATTTTCAAACTTCGGCTCGTCTTTGACGATAACTATGTCGGGATAACAAAAAGCATTATCGGATAATTTGACCTGCATACTATTGACGTATAAATCAGATTTATGTTTTTGCAAACGGCTTCCGATGGCAATCGTCAAATTGCTTCCGATCAGATTATGGCGACGGCTTGAACCATTTGATGCGGAAATTTTACCGTCAAAATATTCATTTTTACTAAAGCTAGATTTTTCAAAATTACGATATTCGTCAACCGTATAATTTTTTGTAGGACTCGCTAAAACATTTGTATTCATAAAACATACCTCTCGAATTTATTGTTTTTTAACGAATTTATATTGAAAAGAATGGCAGTGTTATTCTAACAGTTATTAAATTTGTTGAAAAGTAGAAGATAAAATTTTGCAGGTTTTTAGGAGATTCTTGGTCTGATCTGTCAGGTTTTAAATGAAATTGCTTTGACTCATAATTTCTCTTTCTTCACGT
>JBGTHN010000304.1:0-2793 GCA_041746235.1 Pyrinomonadaceae bacterium
GTGTTCAACTGGAAAGCCGATACAAGATACAGTTTCCTTCTCAAAGGCGAACCAGCCGGAAATAATTTCACAGATTTCACCGCATATTTTTTCGCCCCCGAAACCGGAAAATGGGAACTGATCGCCAGTTTCCGCCGACCGAACACCAACACCTATCTGACGGGTTTATATTCCTTCCTCGAAAATTACAAACCCGAATACGGAGCTACAAATCGCAAAGTCTGGTTCACAAATCAATGGGTCGGCGACATCAAAGGTTATTGGTATGAAGTAACCGAAGCCAAATTCACCGCCGACTCAACTGCCCGCAAAGGTGCCAGGTTAGATTACACCGGCGGCTCAAACGAAACCTATTTCTACCTCCAAAACTGCGGCTTCTTCAACGGAAATACAAATCTCGATATTTATTTCAAACGAAAACCAACAGGCAATATGCCGAGAATAAATTTAGATGCTTTGCCTTAATTTTCCGTCATCAAGGCATACACAATCACGCCCGCATAAGTTATTCGACAAGAAAAAAAACAGGCTCAATCCAAATCAGTAAACAAGCCGATCTGATTGTCCTCGACCAAAATATATTCGATGTCCCGACAAATAAGCTAACCAAAACAAAAGTTATACTGAGATTATTGACGGGAGATTAGAGCTAACGGATCATTTTTCTGAAAAATGTTTGCTACTTCGTTATAAAAAAAGCCACGATAATCTGAAATAAATTATCGTGGCAAAAATTATCTATCTAAATTTATCTACCTTGCGGCTAAAGAATTCATTTCCGCATTGCGTGATGAATCGGTTGTTTGTCCCGGATCACGCATACTTGTTGTGTGACACCAACCTGTTTTGTGTCCACGATTTAATGCACCGGAAAGTTGTCCTCTGCCTTGTTCGATAACGCCGTCGTCGGGATCGTTTAAGAAAAGGTCTGTGGCGATATTGCAATAGTCATAGCGATACCAAACGTCTTTGAATGATGTCGTGTAATAATTGACTTTTGCTCTTGCCCACGAAGGAATTCCCGCAAGCCACGAAGTTGCACCGCTTTCTGAAAGGTTGTTATTCGCTCCGCAACCTGCACCGAAAACGCTTCCTAAAGCAGCGAGATTTCCGGCGAGTGCTGTGCCTTGATACGGTGTTCCGACCGATTGAATGAGACGCGAACCGCCCGTTGCATTGTCCAAGCCGCTCCAATAATAAGTGTATAAATGAAGCGAAGCCGCTCCGCCCTGACTGTGTGCGACGATTCCGAATGACGGATATGATGCACCGAAGTTTTTGATCAAATTCGCAAATTGATCGTGCGTGCGGTTTTGATTCGGGTCATTGAAAATAATGTAGTTTGAAAAATTCGATGTCGTGAACGAGTTCCCTCCCGCACAATATCCGTGAACAAGCATCAATTTTCCGCCGACGGCATCGCTTGTCGTTGGCAAATTCGGACGTTTGCCCATACGCATTTCGTCCGTTATCACGCCTGAAAAGTTTTTCGCATTTTCGGGAATTGATGTGATTGTCAGATCAATTTTTTTCGTCTCCGCCAAAGTTACAAAATAATCAGCATCCTGAATACGAACATTACGAAGTTCAAAACCGCCTTTTGTATCGGCATTCGCCAACCAACGTCCATCTAAAGTTACCGGCAAATTCGTTCTAAAACCTTTGCCTTCCGCAACCGATATTCCGCCGAGCCACGCAATCGGAGTTTCGCCATCATCATTTCTTGCCCAAATTTCGCCGTGAACAATAACTTTGCGACCGCTCTGCAAACCGTTTGTCGGTAAATTTATCTGCATGCGTGTATCGTCGATCAAATCTGTGTAACTCGATTTTCCAAAACTAACTCTGTCGCCTAAAACCTGAACTATCTGCTCACTTGTGCGAACAAAACTTTCACCTTTCGGCGTAATTCCTTCGACAATTATCTGAATCGCATATTGTCCGACAGTTCTCGGAACAAAATTTCCGCTTCCGTTATTATCAAAAGTAAGTTTTTGTATCGAACCATTCGGCAAAGTCATTTCGCCCGAAATTGTTCTGATGCTTTCCGGTAATTCTGCTGATAACGGCGAAGCATTTTCGGCGGAATTATCAAAAACGCTGACGTTAATTCCTATATTTCTGCCGACAAGCGTCTGATGTGTGTCAACATAAGTATAAATTTGATAAGGCGATCTGCTCGAAACCACCAAATATCCAACCGTTGTGTTTTCACGCAAACTTGAACCTTTCGGAGCAGAAATTTCGATATTCCAAGTTCCGTTTTGAATCGAACCTAAACTAAAAACTTCCGCCGGAAATTTCACGCCATCCAATCCGATCTCGCCGAATTCTTTATCAACCAATTCGGTATTATCACGTAAGTTGATGTTTTTATTCGCTTCACTTGAAGCAATGATTTTCCAATCGCCGCTATTTGGTGCAAGCAACGAAAAACGCAGATATTCCGTTGTTTCAACCGGAAATTCGAGCGTCGCTTTTCCATTCTTAAAACGAATCGGCAACATCGCTGCCTTCGAACTTGTTCCCAAATTTCGTGCATCCGGCAGACGCATCGAATCCATTTCGGCGGGAGTTCCTGCCAAATTCTTAAATGTGTTGGATTGTCTAGCGAACGCTGAAAAAGACAATGCCAAAATCAAACTAACTAACAAAAGCGGTTTTCTGATCATATTCTCTCCTCTAATTAAAATGATATTAAGACGTATTTATAGCCGGTAAATCCGCTATTAGTTTTATATAAATCGGGAAATAATTTTTTGAAAAGAAGCGTAGCTATTGTATATATTTCTG
>JBGTHN010000305.1:0-3878 GCA_041746235.1 Pyrinomonadaceae bacterium
TTCACTTCTAATAGGTTTAGCATTTTCTGTAATTTTCCGACAAATAATTCCACGCTTTATCACTTGGACAAATCCCGAAGGAAAATTGGTCTTTTTATTACCAATAATCCGTCCGATTTACAGCATTCTGCCATTTATTGCCGATCCGTTTGAACCTTCATTTCGCGGCAGAAAAGCAACGAGTGATGAAACAACGATTCTTCCCGAAAAGTCCGATGAAAAAAATGAAGATGATGGCGATGATATACAAGCACTTATTGAAGTGGGCGAAGCGGAAGGAATTCTAGAAGTTGAAGACCGTCAACTTTTAGAAAAAATGTTTGAATTCGGCGACACGGAAGTTGACGAAATTATGACACCACGCACAGACATCGTGGCACTTTCGTTAGATTCAGATGTCAAAGATGCACGCGATTTAATGATCGAACAAAAATTTTCACGTCTGCCTGTTTATGAAGAAAATATAGATAATATCGTCGGCGTAATTTATGTCCGCGACATTCTCAATGCTTGGGCAGACAACAAGGAAAATCAAGCGATTGAACCAATCTTGCGTCCGGCATATTTTGTTCCCGAAACAAAACTCGTTGACGAATTGCTCAAATCTATGCAACTTAATCACGTCCAGATTTCGATTGTCATTGATGAATATGGCGGCGTTGCCGGACTCGTAACGGTTGAAGATATTCTCGAAGAAATCGTCGGCGAAATCGAAGACGAAGATCAGGAAAATGAGATCGTCGAAATTATCGAAGGTCACAACGGCTATTTTGAAGTTCTCGGTTCAACCGAAATCGGCAAAATTGAACGTGCCTTAGAAATGGAGATCGAAGACGACGATTTTTCAACAATCGCCGGTTTGGTTACAACCGAAACGGGATATGTTCCCAAAAGAGGCGAAAAATTAAATCTGCGTGGTCTAAATCTGGAAATCTTAAAAGCGGATGCGAAAAAGATTCAATTGTTAAGAATTAAAAAGTCTTCTGCGGAAAATCAAAGTGAAAATGCCATTTAAACTTTGGTTTTGTTATCGAATTTCCTTTCAAAATTGATATAATAATTATCTTAGAAATATTTTTGATTTGGACATTTTGCAAACATCTGTAAATTGTCAAGATTTTAACCCCCAAACACAAGGAGTAAAGATAATATGACTATTAGATTAGGAGACGACGCACCGAATTTCACAGCGGAAACAACGGACGGAACTATCAATTTCCACGAATGGTTAGGCGATAGTTGGGGCGTTTTATTTTCGCATCCAAAAGATTTCACTCCCGTCTGCACAACTGAATTGGGTTACACAGCAAAATTAAAACCCGAATTTGATAAACGAAATGTCAAAGCTATAGGTTTGAGCGTTGACCCGATCGAATCACATCTAAGTTGGTTAAAAGACATTGAAGAAACACAGGGAACGGCGGTAAATTTCCCCGTCATTGCCGATGAAGACCGAAATGTTTCCGACCTATACGACATGATTCACCCGAATGCCGACGAAACATTTACAGTCCGTTCGGTTTTCGTGATCGGACCTGACAAAAAGGTAAAATTAACGATAACTTATCCGGCAAGCACCGGACGAAATTTCGATGAAATCCTGCGTGTGATAGATTCATTGCAGTTAACAGCAAATCACAGCGTTGCAACGCCCGTAAATTGGAAAGACGGCGAAGATTGCATAATTGTTCCGAGTCTTTCAGATGAAGAAGCAACAGCAAAATTCCCCGCCGGTTTTACAAAGGTCAAACCATATTTGCGGACAACACCACAACCAAATAAAGTTGATAAAACCGATACAAAGTCGGCTTAAATTTTCTGACCGAAGTATAAATTGAAATTTATGCTTCGGTCTTTTTCTTAGCAATCACAAACAAATAATCACCCAACTCATTTTCAAATTCGTCAATTATTTCATCAATCTTTCCTATTTCAATATCTTCTGCTAATTTCTTTAAACCACTTTCAACTTCATCAAGATTTGCAAGATCGGAAAATGAAGAAATTCCCTGTCGAAATTGTTCATTAAGATACATTTGCGGGTCGTGTTTTCCTGCATAAAGAAACAAATCCTCCAAATCATCCCGCACAAAATACTTTTCCGTCTCAATAATTTCAAAACCATTTTTCATGAGATTTTCTTCAATGACCGCAAATTTCGGCATTTGCTCAATTGAATCTTTTAACATCTTTGGAAAATATCGGTTTAGCCAATATCCATACATCTGCTCCGATGTTGAAGTAAAAAGAACAAATCTGCCATTCATTTTCAAAACCCTGTTTATTTCATTGAAACTTTTATTCAAATCCGTCCAATGATGAATCGTCAGACTTACTAAAACTCCATCAATCGTTTCATTTTCAAGCGGAATATTTTCTGCCTTTCCACTTTTCCACTCAATGCGATTATTTTTTGCTCTCGCTTTGTTCAACATTTTGTCCGAAGGCTCAACGCCAATAAAATCAATGCCTTTTTGACTCAATGCAATAGTATAATTTCCCGTTCCACAACCAATGTCCAAGTATTTTCCTGTTTTTTGCGGATTCAAATGATGGAAAAGTCTTTCCGTCAGATACAAATCCGCTTTTCTCGTTCGGTTGTAATTTTTTCCGATCTTGTCGTATTTATTTATTTCTCGTCCAATCACTTAATTTATTATATTATTTGATAGTTTTGAGAACTCTTGATTTTAAATCGGATATATACTCATTATATGGTTTTGAAAATTCGTTACTATCCGACTGCCCCGACAAATATTCATCATATACTCCGCTGACTAAATCAATTTTATTATGTATTGATAACTGGTCGCCACAAAATTTATTAAACTTGTTTGGGAAAAATAATAATCTTAATGAAATTTCGTTTTCCACATTTCCTTCACCAGTTAAATCCGGTTGTTTATATTCACAGTTATCAATTTCAATCGCAATAGTTCCAATCTTTCTAGACATAATTTTGAATAACTTTATCCTAGCTTCTGCTTTTTTTTTCCGCTTTTGATCGTGGTTTAAAAACAAAGGATCATCTACTTCTGCAATTAAGCCTCTACAATCAACTAATTCTTCGCTTAAAATTTCTTTTACGTCATCCAATATTTCGTTTACAACTAATCCTCGATATTCATTTTCAACCGTGTCATCAAGAACTAAATATGAAATAAATGCAAATGGAAAGTTAGCTTGAGGATTATATGTGAACCAAAGAAATGCTCCAACTTTATCCAAAATTGTAGCAACAATAAAATATTGGTTTTTACCTCCACTTTTTAATTCTTCTATAATATTTATAGGATTTACCAATTCATCTGCCGGTATTCTTCGTTCATAAAATTCCCAAATATCATTTAATATTTGACGATCTTTTTCATAATCGGTTATTCGTTTAACATTTATAATTTCCATACATTTATGATTCTGCAGTTCTTCAACAGGTATAATTTTGTTAAATAAAAGTGGATTGTTTTGAAATCCATAAAGCTGTTAATAAAAACAGGTAAACCACATAGTTTTTTCCTAAAAATAATAAACCGAAATTCGAGTTTTCAAGATTATAAACTAAATCAGAAATTGTCGATATAAATTCCTCCAAAGTTTAGGGATTATTCTTGTTCCATTAAATTTATTATGTTCACTATTTCTACTCCAAGTAACCAAAATTTCAATAGTATATTTTTGCTACAATATTCTATTTTTATGGTATTTTCTAATTTAACAAATAACAAACATCTTAAATGGATACTTTAAATATGGAAATTGAACAAAAAATTGAGGATTTATTTGAATTTGTAATCATAAAAAATGATGATTTTGTTAAAGATTCTGACAAGCCACTTTGGGATAACGGTCAGATTAACGCTGCTGTTCTGAGTGATAAA
>JBGTHN010000306.1:0-5791 GCA_041746235.1 Pyrinomonadaceae bacterium
TCATGGAGGTAAAATTGATTTCAAGTCACCACCTATTAACATTAAACATAAGCTCGGTTCGCTGACAATATCAAATGCGAGTTGTTATACAAATGAGAACTCCCGACAAAAATATCAGTTTGTTAAAAATACTGGAATGAGCGTTTATGATGATTACGTAACTAAATCAATAGGTGCGGATTATACATTTACAGGTGATGCAAAAGTAATGGTAAAAATCACGGAACCTACCGGAACTCGGTTGCCGCCTTTAGCCTCGCCTATAGTTTTTGACTTGAACAAGACCAAGAAATATGAATTGACATTTGATAATAATTGCCGGGACTGCGATACAGATCCCATAGATGATTTTCTTTTATACTATGATGTACTTGATGGAAAGACTTTTACGGTTAAGTTGAAATCCGTTGGCGGAAAATTGGTGAAAGAGTTACTTGCAGATAATGGAAAAAAATCGAGCAAGAATAGGGATAAAAAAATGAAGTTGGTGACAGATTTGATTGCGTGCAATCCTGTCGAAGGCGGAGGCGGAAGCTAAATTTTATCTTTCCAGGAGTCCTTATTTCTTATCAATTCATCCTCACCATTTTCATTTATCAAAACAACCGCCGGAAGTTCGCGTCCGTTGTATGGGAACATTTGGGCGATTGAATAAGCACCGCAATTTAATAGAGCTAAAATTTCGCCGACTTCGATGTTTTCGGGCAAAAGCCGATAATCTGGGAGTCGGTTTTTTACTTCGATGTCGAAATATACGTAGCCGCCGTCGCAGAGTGGTCCGGCTAATTTGTATTTAGTTTGATGATTTTCGTTGGCTCTTTCGGCGGAAATTAGATGGTAATACCATTTGTAGGTTTCCATCGAAAGCAAAATGTTAAAACCTGCGTCGGTTAAAAGCCAAACGTCTTTTTTGAGTGGAGAGTGGAGAGTGGAGAGTGGAGAGTCGTTTTTTATAGGGACTTTGGACTTTGGACTTTGGACTCTGGGCTTATTGATCGGTCTTTCCTTTTTATTTCTAACTTTTGTTAAACAAATTCCTGCATCGGCAATTACGCTTCTGCCGGGTTCGATAAGTAATTCGATGTTTTCTAAAAGATGCAAAGCATTGGCTTTTTCGGCGGAATTTTTTACGGTTGCCCAAGCATCTTTTAATACTTCGGAAGGTTCAAGGTTTGCTGAGAAAAGTGCTTTTTGTGCTTCTGTAATATTTTGAACATTTGAATCATCACGCAAATAGTTGACGGGAAAACCGCCGCCAAGATTTAAGTGCGAAAGTTTGTGTCCGGCTTCATTGAAAATTTGCAAAAGGTTTTCAAACAGAGCGAGAAATGCTTGTGAATATGGTTCGGCTTTTGGATTTTGTGAACCAATGTGCAGATGAATTCCGCATAAATTTAGATATTTATCGTCGGTTTTCCAGCGTTTGAATGCGTCTAATGCTTCTTCCGGCATCATTCCGAATTTTGATGTTAGAAGTGCGGTTTGTAAACCGTGGAGAGTTTCGCTTTCGATTTCGGGAACAAGGCGAAGCGAAACATTAGCACGTTTGTTCATTGATCTGGCGACTTTTTCGATCAATTCGACTTCGTAAAATGAATCGGCTTGAATTGCATAAATTTCTGCTTCGATAGCTTCGTTGATCTCTTTTTCAGTTTTGGCTGAACCGTTAAAAATTATCTGGTCGCCGGTGAAACCTGCTTTCAGAGCCATATAAAGTTCACCGCCAGAATTTACTTCCAAATCGCTTCCTGCTTCGCGGATTACTTTTAAAATACTGTGATTTGAATTTGCTTTGGCGGCGTAACAAACCTTTAATTTACAATCAATTACATCTTCGGCACGCTTTAATCTTTCGATGTTGTGAATTATGCGTGATTCGCTAAAAACAAATAGCGGCGTATCGTATTTTTCTGCCAATTCGACAGACGAAACGCCATTGATATGAAGTTGATTATTTTTTACTTCGAGAAAATTCTCGATTTCCCAAGGTTTTTTCATATTGTAAATTTAGCAAGATGTAGAAACTTGCGACAAGGCGAGAAAACATTTTTACTCAAATTCTTTTAGTTTGTGTAAATCTTTTGGCGTGTCTATATCAAACTCGGCTTCGGGCATTTCTACAGTTGCAACAAGTTCAGGAAATGATTTGATTAATTTTTTTGCACCTTTGTCGCCTTTGATCTTTAACAATTCGGCAAATATCTCTTTAGAAAAAAGTGCGGGAACTCCGTTTGTATTTTTATATGTTGAAGCAATGATTGGCTTTTTTGTTTGTTCAAATTTTTCGATAAGTAAATTGATATGTTTGCTTTCAATCAAAGGCTGGTCGCATAGCATTACTATAATTGCTGATAAATCTGAATTCATATTCAACAAACATTCCAGTCCGAATCTAATTGACGAACCCATTCCGCTTTGCCATTTTTCGTTGAAATAAATTTCAACAGGGAAGTCTTTGATCTCATTTTGAATTGCTTCGGCATTTGAACCCAAGACGACGCAGATATTTTCAGCATTTGTTGACAATGCAGTTTCGATGTTTTTGGAAATAAATGTTTTACCTTTAAATTTCAAAAGTTGTTTAGGCAAACCTAAGCGAGTTGCAGCTCCGGCGGCGAGAATTAAAATTCCGATCTTATTCATCACGTCCATAAATCGAACCTTTACGGTTACGTAAATTTCCGCCGCTCCGATCTTTCAAAACTGCCTGAATCTCCGCAATTATCGAAAGTGCAATCGCTTCGGGTGTGTCTGCTCCGATGTCCAAACCGACGGGCGAATAAAGTTTTTCTAAATCCTGTTCGGTATATTCCAATTCTTCTTCTTGAAACTCTCGCAAAATGTTTTCCGAACGTCTTTTCGGTCCTAATTTTCCGATATATTTCACATCTGATTTGAGCAAAGCACGAAGGATTTGTTTATCGTAATTGTAATTATGAGTCATAACGACGACGACAGAATTTTCATCAAATTTTATATCTTTTTCAATATTATTGGGATGCGAGATGACAATTTCATCGGCATTAATAAATCGTTCTTTGTTTGCAAATGCTTCTCGATGGTCAACAACCGTTATTCGCCAACCTAAATTTTTTGCAATTTCTGCAAGCGGAATTGCATCTGCACCTGCACCGAAAATTGTTAAATGAACAGGCAAAGAAATATAATCAAAAAAGACTTCGCCAAAATCAAAGGTTTTCAAAAGCGGTGTTTTAGCCTTATTTAATTCCTTAAAAGTATCCGTGATTTGTTCGGTGTGTTCCGAATTTAAATGATTGTGGATATTTGCATTTTCATCGTAAAAAATACGTTTTCCAATTTCTGTTTTCTCATTATAATTAATAACAACTGCCGAAACACCAATGAAATGTTTTTCATAACAATTTTGAATGAATTCAACATATTTGTTATTTTCAACAACCTCAAGCAAAATCCGAATTATTCCGCGACAACCCATATTTAATGAAAAAACCGAATCGAGATCATTTGTCGTGTCATAAATAAATACTTGCGGTTCGCCAGTTTCCAAAACCTGTTTTGCACGTTCCAAAACATCTGCTTCCAAACAACCGCCCGAAACTGTTCCAAAAGTTTCGCCGTTTTCCAGGATCAACATCTTCGCTCCCGGCAAACGATAACTCGAACCTTGCACATCAACAACAGTTGCAAGAATCGCTTTTTCGTCGGCTTTTAGAGTTTTGATCTTTTTGAGAATTTCTTGGATTTCTTTCATTTTTGTAAAACAGGAGCGAGAGAACAGGGACAAGGGACGAGAGTAAGAAAAAACCTTGTCCCTTGTCCCTCATCACTCGTCCCTAAAATCTAAAGCAATTTATCAAGTGTGATTGGCAAATCTCGTACACGCTTGCCTGTGGCGTGGAAAATTGCATTTGCAATTGCTGCGGGAGCACCTACAAGACATAATTCGCCCATTCCTTTTGCTCCGAGTGGATTTACTATTTTGTCTTCTTCTTCAATGAATTCGGTATTTATGTAATGAACATCGGCATTTGAAGGAATGTGATAATCAGCAAAATTCGTTGTCATCATTTTGCCATAACGATGGTCAACTTGTGTATCTTCGTGCAGAGCCATTCCAATTCCCCAGATCATTCCGCCCATTTCTTGAGAATGAGCAGTTTTTGGATTTATGATCTTTCCGCAAGCGGTTGCTTCGAGGACTTTTGTAACTTTGACGATTCCCAGGTCTTCATCAACCTTGACTTCCGCAAACTGTATGCCGTGTCCCATCGTCGTGAAATTTGCACGTTCTTTTGAAGGCATCGCTTGATAAGTATTGGCGATTTCCGACATATTATTTTTCTTCAAAAGTTCGGCGACGGATATATTTGTTTTTTCTTCGCCGATCAATTGCAATTTGCCGTCAACAAGTTTTACATTTTCTGCGGTAACATCTGAAAATCCAGAACCTTCGATCTTTGAAGCCAAATCCAAAAGTTGTTTCGTGATGTTCATTGCCGCACCGTGAACTGCCGAACCAACCGAAGCTGTCGTTACAGAACCACCTTGCGAAGGTGCTCTCGGAAATTTTGTATCGCCGAGTTCAAATTTTATTTTATCGGGCGAAACTCCAAGAAATTCGGCGGCAATGATCGTCATTGTTGTATAAGTTCCGGGTCCAATGTCGCTTGTTGCACTTCCGATGTGAACCGTTCCATCAGCACGTAAAGTTACCGTTGCACCAGCAGGTGCTTGCCACGCTCCCCAAGTTCCGATACCGCATCCCCAACCGACGAGCCAATTTCCTTCTCTCATCGAACGTGGCTCGATCTTGCGGTTTTTCCAACCGAATTTTTCCGCACCGACTTCAAAACACTTCATTAATTCTTTACTCGAAAATGGTTTTCCTGTTTCCGGGTCTGTTTCGGCGTAGTTGATTTTGCGAAATTCAAGCGGATCAATTTTTAATTTATAAGCCATTTCATCAATTGCCGATTCAAGTGCGAATGCTCCTGTAACCGCTCCCGGAGCTCGCATCCAAACAGGTGTCGGCAAATCTGTTTTGACGACCGTGTATTTTGAATCGTAATTATCAACTTTATAGAGCGTTCGCCCAAAACCGCTTGAGCCTTCCGTAAATGTTTCATAGGAAGCCGTATTTCCAACCGATTCGTGAATAATTGATTTTAATTTACCGTCTTTGCCCGCACCGATCTGGACTTTTTGATATGTGAACGGGCGATAACCGTGACCTTGAAACATCTGCCTTCTTGTGTAATTTACTTTAACCGGACGCTTCAAATCTCTCGCCGCCATCGCTGTAATAAACGGATAATAATTTGGTTTCAAAGCCGAACCGAATGCACCTCCGACAAAAAGCGAAACAACGCTTACATTTTCAGGTTTAATTCCAAAACTTTGGGCAAGATGTCCGCGAACCCCGTAAACTCCTTGCGATTTATCAAATATCATCAACTTATCGCCTTCCCAAAAAGCAATCGCTCCGTGCATTTCCATCGGATTGTGATGCTCGATCGGAATCGTATATTCGGCTTCGATCTTGACATCGGAATCGTTCAAAGCCGTTTGCGGATTTCCACGAGGTTTTGAATCATCTTGCGGAACTTTTCTTGCGGTTTCTTTGTTGGCTTCAATGGTGTCGGTTTGTGGTTTTTCTTTGCTATATTCGACTTCAACAAGACTCGCCGCATATCTCGCCTGTTCAAAAGTTTCCGCGACAACAAGAGCAATCGGTTGGTTATTAAAATAGATTTCCGCCGATTGCAAAGCGTTAAACGAATCACCTTTTGCCAGAGTTTTTGTTGCGTTC
>JBGTHN010000307.1:0-1934 GCA_041746235.1 Pyrinomonadaceae bacterium
CCTACAAAACGCATTAGCTGCAGATCCGCTTAATCAAGAAGTCTTAGGTGAATACTACTTAAGTATCGGTCGTATTCTGTCCAATTTAGGTCTTGAGAATTCGGCGATTATTTGGCTCGAAAAAGCTGAAGACATTTTTGAGAATCGAAGTGTTGGACCGGCAAAACTCGAAACTTTCAGATTTCTTTCATTGTTGTGGTCATCAAGATCGAACTATTCAAAAGCGCTCAAATATTCAAAAGCATTTGTTCTAGCTGCTGAAAAAAGCAATTTCAAATATAAGTATCGGCAAGGTTTGTTTGAACGGGGAAGTTTGCTAAGCGCGACGGGACAAAAACAAGGTGCAAAAGAGGTTTTTGAAAAGGGATTAAAGCTTTCTCTTGAGGAAAACAATAATTACCAGTCTTGTGATTTCTTGCTTACGATCATACTGAACAGTTTGTATGACGGTGATTCGGAAAAAGCCACACAATATCTTAATAGGTTAGAAATTCTGGATAAGGAAAAGAATTTGTTTGGCGGTGAGAAACTGCTAATTAAAGCCGTGTTGGCTTCTTTTTCAGGTGAAAATGAAACATCTAGCAGACTTTTTGATGAATTATCAAAGCAGAAAAATATCTCAGCGTTTCTCCTGCCTGCCTGGAAAAAGATCACTGGCGAAAGGAATAGAGATTGGCAACAAGTCCTGAAATCAAATCAAGACCTTCTTGAACTGAACGAGCGCAATAACTATCGCGATGATTTATCAGGAATACACTTCACTTTTGCGAACGCGTATTTTCAGCTTGGGTCGTTTGAAAAATCCAACGAACATCTAAAAAAATCGTTAGCGTTGATAGAAGAAATTCGAGTTGCAGGAAATACCAATTTATCAATCGGATTGCTTGAAACATATCACGACGCTTTTCGCTTATTCGCTCAAACTAAATTCGAGAAACCGCAAGATTCGTTCGAATTGGCTGATTTTCTAAAAGGACGGCTATTAAAAGATAAAATCAACAATTCTATTTTACGTAATGAAATAGATTTTTCTCCTGAATTTCGAAAAAACCTTGAAGAAGTTTGTCTGAAATTCATTGTAGGTCAAAGCCCGATTTCTGAAATCCAGCTGATTGAAAAGCAGTTTACAACTAAAATGCCGGAGTTAGCGCTAGAAAAGCCAGACCTTTCCGGCATTGATAATGTAAAAGATCTCGACGACGCTGCAATAATTTCGTACTTTTTTACGGTCGACAAAAAACTTTATGCATTCGTTCGCGAAAAAGGTAAATCTCTAAGTTTGGTCGATCTTGATATTGCAGAAAAAGAGGTCGATTCGTTAGCAAATTCATCGGTTCAAAAAATAAAGAACAGAATCTTTTTCAAACGAGACGGAAAGGACATTTATGACGAATTATTAAAACCGCTAAATCTTTCGGCAAAGCATTTGATTATCGTGCCGGATAAATCTCTTTGGAAGATTCCATTTCAGGCATTAAGTTCTGACGGGGAACGGTATTTGATTGAGGAAAAACTCATCAGCTTCTCACCTTCGGTTTCGGTGATAATCGGACAATTGCAGTTACCAAAACCAAGTCGTCAAAAATTTCTGGCATTTGCGAATTCGGAATTTGAAAATCAGAGACTTCCATATGTCGATTCCGAGGCAAAAGGCATCTCACAAATGTTCAGTTCAAGACCCATTCTTAATGCGAGTTCGAATGACTTTTTGGAAAACTCACAAAACGCGGACATTTTCCATTTTTCAATGCACGCCCAAGTTAATAACGAGCAACCGCTTGAATCATTTCTGGGTTTTAGAAAAACCGGAAAAGATGACGGTCGCTTAACTGTCGAAGAAATTCTAAATATTAAACTCAAAAAACAAAGCCTCGTTTTCCTTGCGTCATGTGACACAAACACTGTCCTAAACGGCGAGGGACTTGTAAGCCTCG
>JBGTHN010000308.1:0-1811 GCA_041746235.1 Pyrinomonadaceae bacterium
TCAGTTTTTGCAATGGCTGGCGACGGTGAATTTCGTAATTCATCTGGAAACACTATCGGTTATTTACGAGGCGATTCGGTGCGGAACTCTTCGAGTAATACTATCGGTTATTTCAAAGATAACGGTGATGTGCGGAATGCAAGCGGAAATACGATCGGTTATATCAAAAGCGACGGCGAGATTCGCAACAGCAGTTCAAACAGCATGGGAAAAGTAAAATCGGACGGAACTGTTGTCAACAGTAGTGGAAATACAATTGGAAAAGTAACTTCAAGTGGAGATGTGAGAAATTCAAGCGGAAATACAATCGGTTATGCGAAAGGTGACATTTCAAAAGAACAAGCCGCCGCGTTTTTCTTTTTCTTTTTTACCGATTTGCTTTAACCAAAATCAACATTAGCATTGCAAACAAGTGGAGGGGCATTTGCGATTAAGAAAAAAGGATTCATATTTGCTCCACTATTATCTCTCCAAGCATTATAGTGACTTGGTGAAACATAAAGTCTCTGTCTTTGCGAATCGTAGATAAATCTTATATTCTTAGCGACTTTTACACCGCAAGTTTCCACATGATATTCATAATATCCGTCTGTTGTATTTGGATCGTTATAGTCAGGAGCTGCATCCGGTAAAGAACCTAGAACGTCATTGTGATTTTCACGTCTTGCCGCTGAATATTGGCAAGCCAAACCTGTTGAGTTATTGGGATCATTATTGAGAAATTTTCCTATCTCAGGAAATCTAATGATTAATATATTGAAATCAAGTTCGTAAATTGGAAGTGCTTGAGCATTTCTGCCAGCTAAACCTGATTCGTTAAGATTTCCTTGATCGCCTCTCAAATCATTTGCTGATTGCAAACATTCTTTTTCTATCGGCGTAAAGTTGGGTGGTGGCGGAGCAGCCATAAAAAATTTCCTCCTTATCTCACTAAATAATGCTAATCATTAATCGAAAAGAAATTAAGCCGGATAGTTTATTTCTTTTATCACACCTTTTTTGAGTTTGTGCGGGTTTGGTTTCGGTAATGTAATCAAGGAAAATCTATGGTTATATTTACCCGAAGAACCAGAACGTGGAGCATCTTGCCATTCGTATTTTACGACAGCACCATCTTCAAATGTGTAATCTCTCTCGATCTTACTATCAGTAAATTTAGTCGTTTCTTCTTTGACAAATCTTGTCTGAATATCTTCGATAATGCTCGTTACGTAAATGCTTGTATGGTTTGTTATTTTACTCATATTTTTTTCAACTAATCATAAAACTTTTTTACGAAATTTCCAACACAATTTTACCAAATGCTTTGCTTTCGATAACTTCCCAGTGTGCTTGTGGAGCATCTTCAAGCGAAAACTTTTTGCCGACGATCGGATTCAGAAAACCTTCGCTTAAACCTTTATAAATTTCGGCGTGAATTTCTTCAAATTCCTTTTCTGAAGCGTTAAACAAAGACATTCCGCGAATTGTCGCATCTTTTCCCATTGTCAGACGCGGATTAAAATCTAAACTTCCACGATTTCCGATGATCGTAATGCGTCCGAATTTTGCCAACACATCAAAATCTTTTTCTAAGTTTTCATTCGCAAGCATTTCTAAAATTATATCAACGCCTTTGTTATTCCTCGCTTCATTTATTTCATCAAGATAATTTTCGCTCGAATGGTCAAAAACAAAATCCGCACCTTGATCTTTTATCAAGTCTTTTCCCTTTTCCGAACTTGCTGTTCCAATAACTTTCAAACCTGCATTTTTCGCCCATTGAATCGCCGCAATTCCAACCGCACCGCTTGCTCCGTGAACCAAAACAG
>JBGTHN010000309.1:0-1659 GCA_041746235.1 Pyrinomonadaceae bacterium
AATGTTATTCCGGGTATTATTTCGGTTAACACGACTACGGGACAAGGTGTAATTGCTCCGGCAGTTGCTAATTTCTTCCGTGGAAATGCTCCAAACTACTTCTTGGCACAAGCCTTAAGTGGCGGTGCTGTAACTCCGGCTACGTTGAACGCTGCATTAGCGGGATCAAATACGGTTAGAACACCGGGTGTTATCACACCGTTTGGTGCGGTAAATGCTCAGGTTTCGGACGGTAATTCGACCTACCATGCGTTAAATCTTGAACTCAAGCGTCGGTTTGCTAATAACTTTACGTTCTTGGCTTCTTACACTTGGGCTCATTCAATTGACGATTCATCCGATTTGCAGACGCTTTTGCTTCCGCAAAACACGAATCGTTTTGATCTGGAGCGTGCGGATTCGTTGTTTGACCAACGACATCGGTTTGTCTTTAGTGGCGTTTTAAGTTCACCGCAAGGTTGGAATAGTTCTGATTCGATTTTGAAAAAGATCATGGCAAACTTTACGGTTGCACCGATTATCGAAATTTCTTCGGGTCGTCCATTCAACATTATTACCAACCAAGACACAAACAATGACCAATCATCGCAAACTGACCGACCGAATGTTGATTCAAATGGTAATTTGGTTGTTCCGGGTGCCTTCCAAACCGGAAACCTCGCACGAAACAGAGGTATCACACAATCTTATGCGACGGTTGATCTAAGAGTTTCGAGATCATTTAAGTTTGGTGAACGATACAAGATTGATCTGATCGCAGAAGGTTTTAACCTTTTCAATCGTTTCAATCAAGGATCGGCATCACCGTTTATCGAAGATGTAAATGCTTTTGGTAAACGCGATAGTGGTGGACGCTATTTCAGCAAACCGACTGCTGCATTTGATTCGAGAAACTTCCAATTTGGAGCGAAATTCAGTTTCTAAGAAACGAGTTTTGTTAAGATTAAATTTGGCTGAATGGTGTTCACACCGTTCAGCCTTTTTTGTGTTAGAATTCAACTTTCTATGAAACACATTGCAAATAAAATTTTGATGGTTCGTCCGGCGAGTTTCGGTTATAATCCGCAAACTGCCGAGAGCAATGCCTTTCAAGTCAAAGTTGATCTGAACGATGATGAAGTTCAGGCAAGTGCTTTGAGGGAATTTGACCGAATGGTTGATCAACTTGAAAATCTCGGTATTGAAGTTTTAATTTTTGATGATACAAAAGAATCTTTTACGCCCGATTCGATCTTTCCCAATAATTGGTTTTCAACACATTCAGACGGAACGCTTTGTCTTTATCCGATGGAAGCAGATGCCAGACGTTCCGAGCGAAATCCGCAAGCTATCCAAATAATAAAGGACAATTTTTCTGTGTCATCTGTTATTGATCTTTCGGAATATGAGTCACAGGACAAATTTTTGGAAGGCACGGGAAGTCTTATTTTAGACCATCAAAACAAAATTGCTTATGCTTCGATCTCTTCTCGCACAAATGAGGAACTTTTGGATATTTGGGCAAATCTTTTGAAATTTAATGTTGTGAAATTTCATTCAACAGATGAAAACGGGAAAGCTATCTATCATACAAATGTAATGATGTGTCTGGGAGATAAGTTTGCGGTTGTTTGTCTGGAAAGTATAACGGACAAAATTGAAAAAGAATATTTTATTGAA
>JBGTHN010000310.1:0-2535 GCA_041746235.1 Pyrinomonadaceae bacterium
TTTATCACGAATTGTTGCTTGATCTTTTTGATTATGACAGCGATGGACAAAGTGAGATATTTACTTTGGTGCAAGGTTTTGAAGGCAGTAGTTTTAATGCTTACAAACGAGTTGACGGTAAATGGACACAAGTTTTGGAAATAAGCGAAACTTCCGCTTGATTAGCCGCACAATCAGAGCCGACAAAATCTTTTTTTACGCTTGCAGTTCCGACTGTTTTCCCACCAAAAATCACATTATAACTGGTTTTTGGCTTGTAATGATTTTTTGCAAAAGTTTTGCTGTTTTCACCACTTGCTTCTTCACCGAGTTCCATCAATTTTCCGCTTTTTATAAATGCGATCGGTTCGAGTGTTTTTCCATCATTCAATAAAGCAAAAATTGTATTTCTCGGTGCAACTTTCGGTTTTTTCCTTTGTGCAAAAGCAACCGAACTTAATATCGAAAAAAGTGACAATACTACTAAAAATTTTCTCATTTGATTCTAAAACTCCTTATATTTTCTCGGCAATCGATTTCCCTTGCATAAATTGTAACAAATACTCGCGTCCGCCAGCTTTTGAATCTGTTCCCGACATATTGAAACCGCCAAAGGGATGAACGCCAACTAAAGCTCCGGTGCATTTTCGGTTCAAATAAAGATTTCCAACGTGAAAATCTCTGCGTGCTTGTTTTAATCGTTCTTCGCTTGCCGAATAAACCGCACCTGTCAAACCGTATTGTGTATCATTAGCGATCTGCAACGCGTGGTCGTAATCATCGGCTTTAATAACTGCCAAAACCGGAGCAAATATTTCTTCTTGTTCTATTGTTGTTCCTGCTTTTACATTATCAATAACAGTCGGTTCAATATAAAAACCATCTTCGTCAGATGCTTTTCCACCGGAGACAACTTCGCCGCCTTCTTCGATTCCTTTTTGAATGTAACCTGTCGCTTTGTCATAAGATTTTTGGTTGATGACCGCAGTTAAACTCGTATCCGCTTCCGTCGGTTGACCGAGTTTTAATTTTGCTGTCAGATCAACAACTTTTTCGATCAATTCATCGTGAACTTTTTTGTCAACGATCAAACGAGAACAAGCCGAACATTTTTGCCCTTGAAAACCAAAAGCCGCCGCCACAGCACCTGCCGCAGCTTCGTCCAAATTTGCATCATCGGCAACAACGATCGCATCTTTTCCGCCCATTTCCGCAACAACACGTTTCATCCAATTTTGACCTTCACGAGTTTTCGCTGCTTCTTCATAAATATGCAAACCGACCGCTTTTGAACCCGTAAATGAAATAAATCGCGTTTTCGGACTTTGAACCATCAATTCGCCGACCGTTATTCCACTTCCGACAACAAAATTGACGACACCTTTTGGCAAACCAACTTCTTCCAAAACTTCCATAAATTTGTATGCAATCGTCGGTGCATCGGGCGAAGGTTTTAATACAGTTGTGTTTCCGGTTACAACTGCCGCCATTGTCATTCCAGCCATAATTGCCAGCGGAAAATTCCAAGGCGGAATTATCGCACCAACTCCAAGCGGAATATATTCAAAATTATTTTTCTCGGCATAAGGCGAAGGCGTGATCGGTTGATCGCCCGACCAACGAATCATTTCACGTCCGTAAAACTCAAGAAAATCAATTGCTTCCGCCGTATCTCCATCTGCTTCCGCCCAAGTCTTGCCGACTTCAAAAACCATCCACGCCGAAAAATAATGTTTTCTTTCGCGGATTATGTCCGCCGCTTTGAAAAGATATTCGGCACGTTCCTCTGCCGGAACATTTCGCCAAGTCTTAAATGCTTCCGTCGCCGCATCAATTGCTTTTGTTACCAGATTTTCCGAATCCGTATCAGCGTCAGCAAAATAACCGATAACTTCATCTTTTTTTGCCGGATTGATACTGTGAAAATGTGAATCAAGTTCAAACTTTTCACCGTTTATAATTATTGGATACTTTTTCCCCAATTCACTTCTAACCTGTTCAATCGCTACTTCCATCGCCGCTTTATTTTCCGGCGTTGAAAAATCTGTGAACGGTTCATTTTTAAATTCGTCTAATTTTCTTTCTGTTTGCATAATTTTTTAATTTAATTTTATTGTATTAGCTACTTTCGTCAAATACTCTTTTTTATCACTATAAAAATATGATGAATGATTTTGACAATTATGTTCGTATATCCAAATTCCTGCGGTTACTAAATATGATGTTCTGAATTGAGGAACATCATAATATCTAGCAGATTGGAACTTGTAAACTCTTTCATCTGTTTCTAAAAATTCAAATCCTTTGTCATATTTCTCAGCTAACTTTAAGGACTTTTTATTTCTTGGTTTAGAAATTTTTATCCCTTCAAAATCAAGTAACAATTCAAAATACATGGTTTCAACTAAAACAATGTCAACAGTTGAAACTAAAAAAGGTTTCTTTTCTGTTTTGTGCATTGAAACATTTGAACGATAAACAATATGAGTCTTGTTTGCTTCATATAAACTAAACCAAGATTTATTCTCATATTCATCTACATAATGAACTTTGTTA
>JBGTHN010000311.1:0-4146 GCA_041746235.1 Pyrinomonadaceae bacterium
GGAACTTTGTCCAAAATCTTCATTTGATAAATTCCAATTCTAACAGCGATCAAAACTTCCAGATCAAATTTGTTCAAATTCTTTTTCGTAAGTTTTTTGATTATTTCGTCAAGATAAAGTTTTCGCCGCAAAACTCCCAAAACAATTTCGTGACAAAGTGAGCGGTCTTTGTCGCCAAGTTTTTCTTCATAAATCGGCAATAGAACCGATGAAAAAGCCTTTTCTTTTTCGATTTTATATAGAATTTCAAATGCGGATCTTCGGGCGGGCGAAATATTTATTTTTTTGTTTTCAGCGATAAGTCTTTTTCCTTTCCTTTCTCTAATTTTTCGTCAACCGTAATTCGTTCATCAAAAACAAAACACTCACCTTGCCAAAGACTTTCACTTTCGGGAATTTCTTCTAAATAACGCAAAATTCCGCCTTCAAGTTGATAAACCTGTTCAAAACCTTTTTCCTTTAAAAATGGTGCAAATTTTTCGCAACGAATTCCGCCGGTGCAGAACATCGCGATCTTTTTGTGTTTGTTTGGATCAAGATTTTTCTCTACAAAGTCCGGCAATTCATTAAAACTCGAAGTTTTCGGATTCACGGCATTCTTAAATGTTCCGACTTTGTATTCGTAATCATTCCTTGCGTCCAATACAAAAGTTTCTTCATCAGAAATTATTTCATTCCAACTTTTTGAATCAATGTGCGTTCCGAAACCCTTTTCAATTTCAACTTCTTTTCGCAAAGTTACGATTTCTTTTTTAATTTTTACTTTCTGCCTTTTAAAAGCAATTTCATCGTGAAAAGAAGATTTATAAATGATATTTGTCGCAAATATTTTCTCAACTTTGGAAATAAATGTTTCTAAATTCGCAATTTCGCCGCAAACCGTGGAATTAAAACCTTCTTCCGCAATAATAAATGTCCCGTAAATAGAAAATTCGCTCATCGCCGATTTAAGCGAAACTTTTATTTCTTCCAAATCGGATAATTTTTTGAATTCATAAAATGTAATGATCTGATATTTCATTTCCAAAAACTATTTTCCAAAAACTTCTCCAACTTCCAAAGTGATTCCATTCAAAAAATCTCTGGTCAACATACGGCGTTTTCCTTCGATCTGTAGTTCATCAATCTTCAAAACTGTTTCATCACCACAACTCACTAACAAATCATCTCCGTTAGCGACTAAAATCTCACCGACTTCACCACGTTCAATTTCCAACTCTTCACTTTCAATACTTTCCGCTTTCCAAATCGTCAATTTTTGACCTTGATAATTTGAATAACTTCTCGGAAACGGTTGAAAACCACGCACACGATTTGCTATATCGGTTGCAGTTAAATTCCAATCAATCAAACCGTCTTCCTTTTTCATTATCGGAGCAAAACTGGCTTCATCGTTTTCTTGTGGAATCGGTTCAATTTCATCATAATCGGCAAGTGTTTCACTCAATAATTCAGCACCTAAAACCGCAAGTCTATTCATTAGTTCGATTGAATTTTCCGTATTTCCGATGCCCGTTTCGATTTGAAGCAAAATATCTCCCGTATCGAGTCCTGCATCCATCTGCATTGTCGTGATGCCTGTTTTCATTTCACCATTTACAATCACCCAATTTACAGGTGCCGCACCGCGATATTTTGGCAAAAGCGAAAAATGAACATTGATACAACCGTTTGGAAAAGCGTTCAAATATGATTTCGACAAAATACGTCCATAAGCCACAACAACCGCAACATCAGCCTTATGAGATTTGAATAATTCAATTGTTTCCTTTGTTTTTATTTTTAAAGGTTGAAATACTTCGATGCCATTTGCGACAGCAAATTCTTTCACGGGCGATGCTTTTAATTTATTGCCACGCCCAGATGGTCGGTCTGGTTGAGTCCAAACCGCCACAACTTCGTGACCGTCATTTATTATTTTTTCCAATGTCGGAACTGCCGCTTGCGGAGTTCCCATAAAAACAATTCTCATTATTTATTAACTCAACTTACGCTATACATTTTTTTCTTATGATATTGCGATGTAATTTGATTTGCACTGGCACATAAAGCCAACCTTTAGGTTCAACACTTCAACCTTAAAGTTCTAGTCTTCAACCTTAAAGTTCTAGTCTTCAACCTTAAAGTTCTAGTCTTCAACCTTAAAGTTCTAGTCTTCAACCTTTAGGTTCTAGTCTTCAACCTTTAGGTTCTAGTCTTCAACCTTTAGGTTCTAGTCTTCAACTTTAAGGTTCCAGACTTCAACTTTAAAGTTCCAGACTTCAACTTTAAAGTTCTAGAACTAAACTTTCAGGTTTTATGAACGGAATTCAGCGAAACATCAATTATTTACTATTTTTATCCTTTAAACGAAGTGCATCCTGCATCACGTAAAATATCCAATTTTGTTCCATTACGCCGTGAAACATCCAAGAATTTACTCCATCCGCGAAAATCGCAACATCTTCACCGCCGTGTGATTCGGATGTTCTTGGAATTGTTGCTTCTTGTTTATAGTCTGGATTTGTAACTTTTTCGTCCGTTAATATAGGTCTTTCGCCCGCAACATTTCCTGTGCCGTTGGCATAACCGAGTGTTGTAAATGGTTTTTTATTAACATCTAATGCCGGATTTTCTTCGACTTTTCCATCGTTTCCAACTTCCCTCACCAAACCTAAAATGTTATTTCCGCGTGCCGGATAACCTGCAATCGTAAAGACGTGGCTGTGATCTGCCGTAACGATTATCAATGTGTCTTTTAAATCTATTTTGCTTTTTGCAGTTCTGACTGCATTTGAAAGTTCTATTGCATCGGTCAAAGCTCGAAACGCATTACCGTCGTGATGGGCGTGGTCAATTCGTCCGGCTTCAACCATCAAAAAATAACCTTTTTTATTATTTGATAAAATATCAATCGCCTTTGAAGTCATTTCCGACAAAGACGGTTCACCTGCCACATCTTTTTTACGATCATATTCATACTTCATATGCGATGGCTCAAAAAGTCCTAAAAGATGTTTCGTTTTCTTTGTATCAATCTCATCAAATTGTTTTTTGTTCCAAACATATTCCGCGTTTTTATATTTTGATTTCCATTCTTCAGTCAAATCTCTTTTATCTAAACGCATTCCGTTTAGACGCGGATTATCGGGAAATTCAGGGTCTTTTGTTTCCTTCGGAATAAAATTGTAACGTCCGCCGCCCATCGCAACTTCCAAACCGTCGCCATACGGAAATTCGATCAATTGTCTGGCAATATCGGGAAATTTAGCATCGTATGCTTCCTTATTACTTCTGAAAATATCTGCATCAGATTCCCAATCTCTGCTCGATGTATGTGAATAAGTTGAAGCTGGCGTTGCGTGTGTCAGGCGTGCAGTTGAAACTACTCCGGTAGATTTGCCGTTTTCTTCTGCCATTTCCAGTAAAGTTTTCGTTTTATTATTTTCGACAGCTTTATAATCACCAAATAAGACGTTTTGATTGACCGATAACACTCCTTCATTTGTCTTTACGCCTGTCATAATCGCCGCCGCAGTCGGTGCAGAATCTGATGTTTGTTGGTTGACGCTGTAGGTTTTTGATAATGCCAGAAACGGAAACTGTTCAAACGACAAATAATTTTCCTCGCCACTTTCGCCACGCATTTGTCCTTCCAGAATTCTCGCCGCCGTTAAGGTCGAAATTCCCATCCCGTCGCCAACAAACAAGATCACATTTTTTGCTTTTTTGCGTTTAAAATTCAAATTCCTCGCCTGCATTATGCGGTTTAATCCGTCACGTTTCCACGTATCAGAAGTTTCTTCCCGTTTTACAGGAAAATTAATTTCATTCCTTTGTGCAAAACTTGGAGTTAGCAAACAAAAAAGAGCAAACACCAAAAAACATTTCTTCAATATAGATTCTTGTACCATTTTATTTTCCTTCGATTGATTAAAAAAATAGTGTTGGATTTAATAAACCCAACACTGATTTATTGAAACTTATTTTAATGAATTTTTTAGAAACCGCAATGATAATTCGATGTTTCCAAAACTTGTGTCCATTTACCGTCAACTCGTTTGTAAGCATTAAAACTACTGCCTTCAAAACCTTGCACCAAAGTAAATATCTCACTTTGTCCATCGCTGTCATAATCAAAAAGATCAAGCAACAATTCGTGATAAA
>JBGTHN010000312.1:0-3797 GCA_041746235.1 Pyrinomonadaceae bacterium
GAACAAATGATAATCATTGATGTTCGTCGCCTTCAGCGACGGCACATTTTGTCGAACATACCTAGCGATTCTCGCTAGGCGGCGAAGCGGTGATGTTGGTCGCCGTTGGCGACAAGAACCTAAATTTTCAATACTTTTAGACTTGTGTAGATACTAATGCTTAGAAAGGAGGGGAGTTCTGTTGTTTCACATCCTAAAAAATTGGAGATATTTCCAAAATTTGAGAAAAAATATAAAAAAGTTATAAAACACCACACATATTACAAAGATTTATAAGTTTAAATTTAAAATCTTCTTCAAATATTTGTAAAGCCTTTCTAAAACATCAACGCTAACTCCTTGTAAAGTTTAGATAAAAACCGACTAGACTCCGTTTCAAATAAATACTCCTATTTTATGGTTGCAAACTTGCACAAATCATAAGTGCAATTTTTTGCACGTAGTCTTTGAAACTTTTTAATCAAGCATTAAATAACACACCGAAGACTATGTTTTAGATACACAAAAAAAAATTCCCTACATAGGAGTAAATATATGTTTAGAAATATTAAATTGATTTCAATGCTCGCCGTGTTGATTCTGGGTTTAGCCACATTCGGCTTTGCTCAGGATAGATTTGGCGAGATAAATGGAACTGTTCTTGACAGCACGGGTGCGGTCATTCCCAATGCAACAGTTACTATTCGCGGAGATTCATTCAGCCGGACTGTCCAAGCCAATGACTCCGGTTTTTTCCGTATTTTGGCTGTGCCGCCCGGCAATTATAAAGTGGTTGCCGGTGCCGACGGATTTTCCAGCAGTGAGGAAACGATTGCAAATGTAAGACTCGGCGAATCAACGCCCGTTAGTTTTAATTTGCAAGTTGCCGGAGCAACTGCCGAAGTTACTGTTTCGGGTGATGTCGCGGCAATTGATACAACATCAAGTCGTGTGCAGAACAACATCACCGAACAACGCTTTGAGGAAATTCCGAAAGGAACGAACTTTACAACCGTTCTACAAACTACACCCGGCGTTCAAAATGAAGCGAAAGGTGCGGGTATCCAAATTGACGGTTCATCAGGGGCGGAAAATACATTCATCGTTGACGGACAGGAAGTTACAAACTTCCGCACAGGTCAGTTAAATTCCAACAACAATCTACCTTTCGACTTGATCCAGGAAGTCCAGATCAAAAAAGGCGGATTTGAAGCCGAACACGGTGGAGCTACGGGCGGAGTAATTACGCTTGTAACAAAACGCGGTGGAAATGAGTTTTCGGGAAATGTGTCCACATCATTTCAAACAAGTAAACTTGATTCTGCTAATGCTCTCGTTGACCCGACAAATGTTACAACGCTCAGTAATATCGAAAATCTAAATACTCAGCAAGGAACTATCTTAAATCCCGATCCGAACGCTTTGACCTATTTCAGAGCCGGACGAGATTTTCAAGGTGATGACTATACATACTTCTTCCCAAATGCAACGCTCGGTGGTGCACTTATCAAAGACAAACTTTGGTTCTTTAGTTCATACAACATCCAAAGTTTTCAAATTGAAAGAACTGTTAATCACACCGACGGCTCGATAGAAAATTATCGCCGAAATGAAAGACGTGATTATGGTTTTTTAAGACTCGATTCTCAGATAAATGAAAATCTAAATCTAACCGGAAGTTTTACATACAATCCGATTCGTGTTCACGGAGATCTGGCTCCGATCACTCCGCTCGCCGGAACACCGCCCGCAAATGGTGATCCACCAACTCTGACCGGAAGTGCATTCCTTGATGATATGGGCGGTCGTCGTTCCAGCACAACTTATAACTTTGGCGGAACGTGGGCAAATAATAACTGGATATTTTCAGCCCGCTATGGCGAAAGTGCTTTAGACGAAAGATTGGGAAGTTATGGAATCCCTGCGGGACTTGAACGTGTTCGTTGTATTTCAGGTAACACTACTGTTCCGGGAACAACTCCGGGCGGAACTTGTAATTCAGGTTTTTCAAATGTCCCAAATGTTTCGGGAACTAAGAAAGACATTTCAAGACGCAAAACATTTGATCTTGATGCAACCGCACTTTTTGAAGGTCTCGGTGGTCGTCATAACCTTAAATTCGGTTATCAATCAAACAGTTTAAGCAATGATGTTGACCAGGGTTATCTCGACACAGGCGAAATCCGCTTCTTCTACGGACAATCATCCAGAGGTTTTGGAACGGTTGCCGGTGGAGTTGGATACGTCTATCTTCAATTGTTCGGAACGGTTGGACAAACATCCAGCAAAAATCAAGCTGCTTATATCCAAGATAGCTGGACGATCGGACGTTTGACAATAAATCCGGGTATTCGTATTGAACGTGAAGATGTTCCGTCATTTTCAGCCAACGGAGTTCCGATCATTTTTGGTTGGGGCGACAAACCTGCTCCGCGTATCGGTGCAGCCTATGATGTTCTCGGTAACGGAAAATGGAAAGTCTATGGTGGATACGGTTGGTTCTATGACCGTTTCAAATATGAATTGCCGCGTGGTTCGTTCGGTGGCGATATTTTTACACGCCGTTATATAACCGTTTTGGCAAGCAACCCTAATTACAACGATCCGCTTTATACAAAACAAGCGATCTTGAACAATCCAACTGGTGCAACATTCGATTTCCGCGTTCCTTCAAATGATCCAAGTGACAACCGTGTTGATCCCGACTTAAAAGCGGCTCGTCAATCGGCAATTGATCTTGGAACAGAATATGAATTCGGAAATAATTTGGTATTCGGTGCAAGATATGTCCATAAGCAAGTTGATACAGCGATTGAAGACGTAGGAATTTTTGATGCCGCCGGTAACGAAAACTTCTTTATTGCCAATCCGGGATTTGGCGTTGTCGCACAACCATTCTTCCCAGGCTTTAAGGCTACTCCAAAAGCTGAACGCAAATATGATGCGATCGAAGTTTCGGCGAACAAGCGTTTTGCCAACAACTATTTCGTCAATGCCAGCTATACCTACAGCCGTCTATTTGGTAACTATTCAGGTTTGGCAAGTTCCGACGAAAATGGTCGTTCATCGCCAAACGTCAACCGTTTCTTTGATCTTCCGTTCTTAGGTTTTGATGCCGACGGAAATCCAGATAACGGACGACTCGCTACTGACAGACCGCACATTATCAAAGTAAATGCGGGCTACAACCAAGTTTGGAGCAATTCAAATACAACCGAATTCAAAGGCTTTTTCATCGGTGAAAGCGGAACTCCGATTTCAACCAGAGTTAGCTTTTATGGTGCAAATACATTCTTGAACGGACGCGGCGACCTTGGTCGAACCGAAACATTCACACAAACCGATTTTGCTGTTTCGCACAAATATAAATTCGGTCGTGATTCAAGATTTACACTAGCGATGGATTTGGATATTTTGAATTTATTCAACGAACGTAATGTTACAGACCGCGACGGAATAATCTTCCGAAGCGATCTATCCGACGCAGATGTTAATATCTTGTTACCAAATGTTACGGATGAACTAACATTTATCGGACAAGTATTTAACGGTGGATTAGCAAGCCAAATCCGTGAGTTGAATCAACGTGCTATCGCCGGTGCTTCAACCTGCGGTGATGGAACGGAATCTTGTGCTACATATTTAACGGATGCTCGTTATAATCAACCACAACAGTTCCAAATTCCTCGTTCGATCAGATTCGGTTTTCGTTTTATCTTCTAACTGTTATTAGTTGGATAGATATTCTATAAACCGGCAACAAGCCCGTTGTTATTGCATAAAAACCAATAATGGCGGGCTTCTTTTTATTCAAAGTT
>JBGTHN010000313.1:0-4475 GCA_041746235.1 Pyrinomonadaceae bacterium
GAAGCAATCGTAAAACCTTCGGGAAATTTATGCAGGAAAACTGCAATAAACATTAAAATGCCGAGTCCCGAATCCACTTGTGAAGCGGCGGAAATTGAAACGCCGTCAAAAAATGCGTGAATAAGCAATCCGCCGATTGCCGTATATGCAGATCTTGTCGAAATAATGTGGTCGGAATGGACTTCTTCGCCGAGATGAAAATGTGGTGCGATTGTGTGTTCAAAAAATTGCGTGAGCAAATATCCCGCTAATAAAAGAAGCATCGGAATATATAAAGATTCTCCGGCTTGCGGTTTAAAAGCCGGACTTTGCCATATTTCAACAGTCTTTGGTAGAATTTCAACTAATGTTATGGCAAGCATAAATCCTGCTCCAAGTGCCAGCAGGTATTTGAGGAATTTTTTGTAGTGTTTATTTATCTTTGCCGGAAAGAGAACCAAGCCACCGACGATATTTGCCAGTGCGACGAGTATTCCTAAAAACAAAAGTTGTATAAAAGAGAAATCCATAAAAATTTGAACTTTAACTTAGTGATACGAATGAAAGCAATTATACTTATAGAGTAGCGATTTTATAAACCTCAAAGATGACTTTTTACTGAAAATAGAGTTTAAACACTTGATTAAATTCTATTTTACAAAATTGTCTTGACATTGCTTTACAAATAAGCGTAGAATCCATATCAAGTAGTTGTTAACGGTCTAATAACGGTTTTAGACAAAAAGAAAAACCTTTCCAAAAATAGTGTTTAAGATTATATAAAGTTTAAGCACTAACCCCAAAAACTTGTGAAAGTAGCAGTTAAATTAAATTCTTCCGGTTGGAAAATGGACGGTTAAATTCTTATGGATTTACAAATAAAAATGATAACACCAACCACTAATATCAAGCCAATAGAAGTTTTAAAATTCTAAAAATTTAAGGGAAGTTTTGTTCTTTGAATACTAAAAACAAAAAAGCCGAATCTCTGCATATATCCGTCTTACTGGCGGAAACATTAGACTTACTCGATCCAAAAGATAATGAGATTTATGTTGATGCGACACTTGGTATCGGCGGTCATGCCGAAGCAATTCTGGACGTATCACGCAATAAAGTTATCGGGATTGACCAAGACCTTAAAGCGATAAAATATGCCGAAAAGCGACTTGAAAAATATGGCGACAGAGTAAAAATTTTTCACGCTAATTTTTCAGAGATTAAGCAAGTGTTAAAGAATACCGAAAATGAGCAAGTTGACGGGATTATCGCGGATTTAGGAGTTTCATCTTTGCAGTTGGATGATGGAAAACGTGGATTCAGTTTTCGTTTTGATGCACCGCTTGATATGCGTATGGATACGGATTCTGATGATGAAACAGTCGCCGAATTACTTGAAAGACTATCCGAAGAGGAAATCGCCAATGTCATATACAAATACGGCGAGGAAAGATTTTCAAGACGAATTGCCCGACGAATTGTTGAAAAGAGAAATAGCGGTGAACCTTTGGAAACAACACTTGAACTCGCCGACCTCGTAAAAAGATGTATTCCGGGAAACCGAAAAAATAAAATTCATCCGGCGACAAAAACTTTCCAAGCCTTGCGGATCGCCGTTAATAAAGAGATTGAAATTTTAGAAGATTTTTTGCGGAACAGCATAGATTGTTTGAAAGAAGATGGAAGACTCATTGTAATCACATTCCATTCCATCGAAGACCGAATAGTAAAACATACGATGCAAAATTTAGCGGGAAGATGTTATTGCCCGCCGAAGTTTCCGGTATGTGTTTGTGGAGCTACGAAAAAGGTTGAGATTCTGACTCGAAAGCCAATTCTCCCAAGTGAAAAAGAACAAGCGGAAAATCCGCGTTCAAGAAGTGCGAAACTTCGTGCTTGCCGAAAAATTAAATAAATTCCTTTCTATGTAAGGTTGTAAAAGTAAATATGAAATCAAGAGCTAAAACATTAAAGCGGAAATCAAATGTGATACGAACACGCGATCCGATTCCTTGGAAATATTGTTTATTGACATTAGTTTGCGGGTTAATTTTTGTAGCAGGTTTTTTCTGGGCGGCACGTCATCATTTTGCTTCAATGGATTATGGTATGAAAAATGCCAAACTTCGCAAACAGATCAATGAATTGGAATCCAAAAATCGCCACCTTCAATATTTAAAAGCAATTGCACTTTCGCCCAAAGAAATTAAAAAATCTGCGAAAAAATTGGGTTTATCGGAAATGACCGCCAGAAATATAGAATCTGTCGGTTCAGATAAAAATGAAGGAAAAGTAAATGAAACCATCAAGCCTCAAAAAGGGGATTTGAACAAAGAAATAAATTCTTATTCCGACAATGAAAAAGATAAAAATGCAGACAATGAAAAAGATAATAAGCCGGAAACTAAAAAGGCAAAGGAAAACGACGAAACAAAGATAGTTAAACCAAAAAAAGACGCAAAGAAAACAGAAATTCGCAAGAGTTCGCAAGAACAAAAAACAAAGACAGGCAAAAAAAGTAATTAGATAAAAATATGCCCAGACGCAAAAGAAATACTAATAAGAAACAAAAAAAACCGATGCAATCCGTTTTTACACGCTATATGTTGATCGTCGCAGTTTTTATTTTGTGGATGGCTGGAATCGGTGTCCGACTGGTTCATCTGCAAGTCAATCAACACGAATGGTTACGCGAGCAGGCACTTAATCAACGTCAGTATGAACACAAAAGCAAAATGCTTCGCGGAACTATCTTCGACCGCACAGATAGTCCTTTGGCAATGAGTTTGAATGTCAAATCTCTTTACGCCGACCCGACTCAAATCGAAGATGAGGATGTTGAAAAAACTGCCACGCGTGTTGCAGAAGTTTTGAAACTCAATAAAAAAGAGGTTTTGAATGATTTAAAAACGGGAAAAGAAAATAATCGTCAATTTGTATGGCTCGCCAGAAAACTTGACGATGCGGATTTTCAAAAAGTCAACAAAACCTTGATTGACGAAGGTATAAAGAAAAACGATTTTCCAAAAGTTGCCGGACTTCACTGGCAGGATGAACAAAAACGTAGTTATCCATATAAAGATATGGCGGCTCATATTATCGGTTTTACAAATTCCGAACATTTAGGACTTGCCGGAATTGAAATGTCGCAAGAAAAAAATCTACAGGGCGGAGAAGTTAGTCAAATACGTGAACGCGACAGACTTGGAAGAGTTTATGAAGTAAGCGAAACTGAACCCGAACCACCGAAAGATATTGTTCTGACAATCAGCAATTCGATTCAATACAAAACCGAAGAAGCACTTGCCAAAGGTTCAACAAATTCGCGTGCAAAATCCGGTAAGGCAATTGTTTTAGACCCGAAAACCGGCGAAATTTTAGCAATGGCAAATTTCCCGTCTTTTGACTTAAACGATTTCCAACACTTAGATCCGAAAAATTTCAAAAACCGTGCGATTCAGGATAATTATTCACCGGGTTCGGTCTTTAAATTAGTAACCTATGGTGCGGCATTGGAGGAAAATTTAATCAAACCATCCAATATGGTTGATTGCGGAAATGGTGAAATTACCGTTAGCGGACATACTTTTAAAGATTCGCACGCTGTCGGAGCGGTTTCTTATACAAAAGCATTGGCACATTCAAGCAATGTCGGGGCGATCAAAACCGGCTTGAATGTCGGTAAAGATAATTTTTATAAATATGCCCGTGAATTTGGTTTTGGAGAGAAAACGGGAATACAATTACCGGCGGAAACGGGTGGAATTTTGCGTTCACCGGATAAGTGGAATGGCGATTCTTTGGCATCTATGTCAATTGGTTATGAAATTGGTGTTACTGCTTTGCAAAGTGCCGCCGCTTTTGCGACTATTGCAAACGACGGTATAAGAATCCAACCCCATATAATAAAAGAAATCAGACAATCCGACGGGAAAGTTGTCTCAGAAACTGAGATTGGGGAAAGGCGTGTCGTGAGCGTAGAAACTGCACGCAGTTTGCGTAAAATGTTGCAACAAGTAGTTTTAGATGGCACGGCAAAAGCGGCTCAGTTAAATGGTTATAGTTCAGCGGGGAAAACGGGAACAGCCTGGAAATATGATGAAAATATTAAAGCCATCAATAAAAATAAATATGTTTCATCATTTGTCGGATTCGCTCCGGCGGATAATCCAAGGATTGTTATTGCGGTGATTATTGATGAACCGCAAGGTGCTTTTCGCAACGGCGGACAAGTTGCTGCTCCGATCTTTCGTGAAATTGCCGAACAGGTCTTGCCCGAATTAAATGTAACGCCGGACGGAACTATACCCGATGATACTTTTGATGAAAATGAAGATGAATCTATTGATGGAAATGAAGACCCGAATTTAATAGATTCAACGGTTGCAGAAACTGAAACGGAAATGATCGAAAAATCTGATTCAGGGAAAAAGGAAAAGGTCGCCGATAATAGTAGAACAAAATCGGACAAAAAACCGAATGAACAAAAAGACAAA
>JBGTHN010000314.1:0-5516 GCA_041746235.1 Pyrinomonadaceae bacterium
TGGAAACAACAGGAGCAAAAACTCCGCCTTGTCGTATCACAGAAATCGGTGCATATAAAATCGAAAAAGGCAAAATTACGGACGAATATCAAACTCTCGTCAATCCCGAAACTCCAATTCCGCCATTTATCACAGGCTTAACCGGAATCAGCGATTCGATGGTTAAAAATGCACCGAAGTTTAAGGAAATAAAAGCGGATTTTTTAGAATTTATCGGCGATTCGGTTCTTGTCGCACACAATTCTCATTTCGATATGCGTTTCCTAAACCACGAAATCGGCAAAATCCACGAAGATTACCGTGTCGGAAATCCAAACCTATGCACCGTCCAACTTTCACGCAAACTTCTCCCCAACTTAGCCAATCATCGTCTGCATACAGTTGCCGAACACTATTCCATCTACATAAAAAACCGCCACCGTGCCACCGATGACGCTTTTGCAACTGCTAAAATTTTTGAAGATTTTCTCGTCCAATTAGAAGAACGAGGAATAAAAGATTTGCTGTCGGCGAGGAAGTTTAAGAAATAACTAAGACCAATGTTAATCCTGATGTGCTTCAGCATAGATTTTCAATGCCGCATTAACACGCTGCTGAAAGTCCGCACCTTGTCCTTCAAACCATTTTAGGACTTCAGAATCTATACTTAATGTAACTGCCGTTTTCTTCTGCGGCATCCGCAACTCGGCTCTGGCAAAAAAATCATCATCCAATGGCGGACAGTCAGAAGTATCAATTTCCTCATCCGTCATTTGGTCAATCCTCGCCCAATCTGTTTTCGATGGTTTCTTCAAATTTTTTACGCTCATATTTTAATGCCTTTCGCAAAGAGATAAGTCGAATCGTATCTTCACCTCGATAAGTAAAAATTACGACAACAATTCGGTTTCCGAGAAAGCCGATTCCATTCCAACGGTCTTCGTCATAATTTTTCCGCAAGTCAAGAGCCGTTCGCATCGGAGCTTCAAAAATCTCCCAAGCATCTGCAAAATCGAAGCCGTGCCTCCGAATGTTCTCTTTGTTTTTCTCCTCGTCCCACTCAAACTCCACAAGATAAATTTTAATCTTCTGTTCTTATTAAAACAAGTTTTAATTTCAAAGCAAGCCATCAAACGCTTGAGTTGAAGCAGATAAAGCAAATAAACACAGTCGTCGAACACTATTAAGTTTTCATAAAAAACCGCCACCGTGCCACCGATGACGCTTTTGCAACTGCCAAAATTTTTGAAGATTTTCTCGTCCAATTAGAGGAAAGAGGAATAAAAGATTTGCTGACTGCGAGGAAATTTAAGAAGTAGTTAAACTTTTACCCTTATATCCCAAAAGAAAATTATTTTAAAAAAATCAAAGATTTAATTGTAATAGTAGATTAGACCTTTTATCTTCATTGCCATTCCTTCATAAACAAAAGGCTTAAATTCCCATGTTTTAACTTCTTTTGCGACTTTGTCTCTAATTTTGGAATCATCTGTCTTTACTTGTAGGTCAATGATTTTGCCACTTTCATCAATTGTAACAACAGTCGCAATGGCGTTTGGAAAACTAGTTTCAGTAAGTACTGGAATCACAAGTGAGTAATTAGGATTATTCCGCATAGAATTTTCGCGGATAGTAGGTTCTGTCACAGAATTTGGCGATCTTGTATCTATATCATCTCCAAGAGTTCTGATTGAGTTTGTAAAAACAATTCTTCCCATTGGTTTATTTATTCCGTTGTATTTGAAAGACTTTGCTCGTGGTGAAAGAAGTAAAAAGGTATCACTTAAATCCTTCTGCTCATTTGTAATCTCTGAAATTTGTTTTGTAAATTTTTCTACTAACTCTTGACGACCAATCATTTTCCAGATTGCCACACTCATTAGCAATGCTGGCAAAAGAGCTTCAGATTTTCGCCCGTATTTTTCCTCAATGCCCGAAATAAATTTTTCATAAAGAGGTAAGGCTTTTTCAAAATCTGCACTTTGAATGTAATTATTTGCAAGATAAAAGGTAGTAATCAAAATTAAATCATCATTTTTATTGAGAAATTTTTCCCGCAAAAGCAATGACTGCAAATATAAATCTTGAATTTTATATAGTTTCTCAAGGCGTTTATCCCAACTAAAAGAAATTTTAGACGGTGGAGTATAAATTTCGCTAAACTTAGCAAGTTCAAATTTAGCTGTCGCAAGTTGAGCATTTTCAATTTTGAGAACTTGTTCGTATATTTTGATAGAATTTTCTAATAATTCATATAATTTTTTACTATTATCATCAATCAAAGAATAAAACTCGACAACTTTTTTTGTAGAAGATTTAAGTTCAGACCTTTTCTCATTCATAACATCGAAGATATGTTTTCGAAAAAGTGCGAAATCTATTGTTGTTTTCGCTAATTCTTCCTGATTATTACTAACTTGTTTTTTCTTTTCTTTATAAAGATTTTCCGCTTTAGAAATTATTTGCTTTATATCTTCGATAGTTGCTGCTGAAGATATTTGCTCAGCTAACTTCTCAAAATCATTTGACTGCAAGTTATCTTGAGCAAAAATACAAAAAGCAAAAGATATAAGCAAAAGGAATATTTGGCACATTCTTATCATTTCTAAACTCCTATCAAACCTATCCGTATAATTTCCTTTCTTTCTTAAACTTTTTAATCATCATTTCCCGACGCATTTTCGGCAGATGGTCAATAAATAATTTGCCGTCGCAATGGTCGGTTTCGTGCATAAAGCAACGAGCGGCATAACCTTCGGCTTCGGCTTCGAACCATTCGCCGTTGACATCTTGGGCTTTGAGTTTTGCTTTGTTTGGTCGCACAACGACAGCGGGAAATTTACCGAGAGAGAGACAGCCTTCCTGTCCGCTTTGTTCACCGGAAGTTTCGATGATCTCGGGATTGGCGGCGATGAGTTTGATGCCGTCGCAGTCCATAACGAACAGACGCAAATTCAAACCGATCTGCGGTGCGGCAAGTCCGACACCTTCGTCGTCATACATCGTTTCATACATATCATCGCAGAGTTTCTGCAAATCTTCGCCAAATTCCGTTACCGGTTTTCCGACTTTCGCTAAAACTTCTTCGGGATATTCTGTGATCTTTCTGATGCTCATAAATCAAAAATTATTTAACAGGGATGAAGAGGATAAAAAGGATAAAAAAGTATTTTAAAATCCCTACCTATCCTCTTCATCCCTGTTAAAATTATCTTGGAATAACACCTCGTCTTGATTGTCTGCTGAAATCACGTTTGGCGTTAAAGCCTTTTTCTTCACGCATTTGGCATTCCCAGCAGACGTGGCGTGTTTCATTTGTTGGACCGACGAATGTGTAATAATGGTCAACATTGCGGTCGCATTCCGAACAACGGACAATTTCTTTCGGGTTTTTGTTATTTAAAAGTGTTTCTTCGCTCATTTTTTCCTCAAGAGTCTGACTCGTTCTTTGTAAAAATCTTTTGTGTCAACAATAGTGTAATTCTCTTTTACAAAATTTTCCAAAGGCAGACAAGCCTTTGTCGTCTGACAACCTTCTTCCGTTAAAAGCCAGATTTCTGTTGCGTCTTTCGGAATTGTCGAAATTATATATTCAATTTGTTTCGCCCAAGTTCCTTCGCTACCGAATGTTGCTTCATAATGCCATTTGAAAAAATTCTCTTTCGGCAAAACTTCATTTTTCCCTTTGTAATAATAAGGCAGATTTATTGCTTCGTAATTTGAAAAAATAATTATCGGTTGATCCGGTTTTTCGTTTTTTTCGATATATTCGCTGACTCTTGCCCAATCGCCGCGTTTTGTTAAATTCGGATAAAGCGAATAAATTCCATACGCATAAAAACTCATCAACAAAACCGCCAATGCACCAACCAAATAAATTTTATAGCTTTTCTTTTCCGATTTTTCTTCCGAAAATAAAACTTCCGCCAAAACCGCTATGAGCAAAAAACAGACCGGAACAAACAAAACGGAAGCGTGGCGAATTTGTATGTAAATTCCGCTCATCATAAAATATGCAAAATAGAGAAATGCAAAAATGACGGCTGAAATTGTGCCGAAAATTAAAATTCTTCCTTTAAAAATTCGTCTTTTCAAAATTAACGAAACTACGACAACCAAACCCGAAATCCGCACCAGCCAAATTCTTATAAATGAAACAAATGTCTGATCTTCGGGCGGATAAATTTCCGTCGGCAAAATGAATGTCAGGAAATGATTCCAAAGCATTCTGATTCCTTCGAGAAAAGCTGTTTCCTGAAAATGTCTGCCTGTGCTGACATCAAGTTGCATTGTTATTGCCCAAAGCAAAGGAATAATTGCGATACCGACGATCAACATATTCAGAAAGTAATTTCTCGCATCTTTCCAACGCTTTAAAGCAAGAAGCACGACAAAAAATGCAACAAGAATAAAGCCTAAATAATAATTTGTATAAAGCGAAATTGTTGCCGTTAAAATAAATAGAATCTGCTTTTTTGTGATGAATTGTTGCCGTTCAATTTCTGTTTTTCGGCGTTCTAAATGCCCGACAAAAAATAGTTTTATAAGCAGAAGCGTGAGCAAAACTATGAGTGAATAAACACGAATCTCTAAACTTACAAAGATCAAATATGGATGAATTGCAAAAAAGAAAGTCGCAAAAACAGCGATCTTTTCATTCCAGACCTTTTTGACCAGATCATAAAAAATACCGATCGAAATAAGCGAAATAATTATTGCAAAAAGCCTCGCAAAAAATATCGAATCGCTAATTTCACGCCACAAACTCATCAACAAAAAATAAAGCGGAGCTTGTTTTTCGTCCTGCAGAGTATTTTGCAAAGTTTGAAAAAATCCGTTTTGAGTCGTGTAAAGCGTTGAACCTTCATCCGCCCAAATATTCAAATAAAAGCCGAGCGGCAAAGCGATTATAAGATGCAAAAATGGCAGAATATAGAAATAGTTCGGCAAGCCCTTTTTTGGAATCTGCCGTGTCATTTCGTCTAAAACTTTGAGTTTGCTTTTGCTGTCGATGTCGGTCATTTTTTTAGCAAAGTTCTAAGCATATTTTCCGCAAAGCGTCGGAAAATTAAATTTGTTGGGAATTAGTTTTAACAGAAAATTATAAATGATGCGAGATTTAAAAATGATTTTGTCATTGCTTATATAAGTCAGAGTAATGTTTCAAACACTAAAGTTTCATTGAAACATTACTCTGACTTATATAAATCTCTTATCTTTTATTCAAGTGAAAATCGTGCCGAGACAAATTTGTAATTTTTCCCATCACCTAAATTTCCGACTAAAATTGCATATTTTGTCGAATACAAAACCATTGCCCACGCTTCGCTTCGTTCTTTTATTTTCATAGAATTTTTACCTGACTGGTGAAAACTTTGGTCAATTTGCCCATCAGCCAAAATTCTTGTTATAGCAAATTCAGGGGCTTGTTTAACATTCGATTGTCCACTAACGACCATTTTCCCATCGGGTTGGACTTTTACTTCGAAAGCAACATCATGTCCGTTTTCAAAATCAATCGTTAATTTCCCGTTGCT
>JBGTHN010000315.1:0-2713 GCA_041746235.1 Pyrinomonadaceae bacterium
AATAATTACACTCAATCAAGCGGAAGCGGAAGCATTCGCGAAACTGCATAATATTGAGTTTGAAAACTTTGTCGAACTGACAAAAAATAAAGGGATTTTTGATTCAATTTCAGAAAGCGTCCAAAAAGCAAATTTGCGTGTTTCGAATTCGGAGCAGATTAAAAAATTTAAGATATTAGAACGTGATTTTTCGATGGATTTGGACGAAATTACTCCAACTATGAAATTAAAAAGAAATGTTGTAAGTAAGAATTTTCAAAATGAATTGAAATTATTATATGACAACTCTTGATATTGAAAATTATCAGATTGAGAATTGTCAGTATAATAACAATTATGAATTTACTAAGAAAAATTTTTGGAGAAAAAGATAGAACTAAAGAACCAAACGTTAAACTGCCTTTAAATGTAACTTTATTACCAAATAAATTAACGGCAGATATTTTTTCACACAAAATAATTACAGATAAAGGTGAATCCGAAGGTTTGGCATATTTAACTAACGGTCTAAAAAGTTTGGGACAAAGAGAACTTTTTTTGGTATTGAAGGACAAAAACCAACAATATGAAAACTGGGAAGAACCGCTTCACTTTTTTGCACAAGTTTATTCATTTGCAGAAAATGGAAAATTAGTTGATACCGGTGATTTTACGCAATTTGGTAAAACAGATTTTTTAGGATGGTTTGGAATAGTTTACACAGATTTTCCAAACATAGAAAACGATCCAAGACTAAAAGATTGTCTGGCAATGACACTACTTTCAACTGATGAAGTAATCGCAGTTCAAAAATTTGGTTACCTTCGTGTTGTCTCTTTATTAGGTAAGGAGGATTGTTACTATCCGCATCCTTATTGGGCTGATCTTGAGAGAAAACCACTTCCAATAAAAGAAATTGAGTCTAGCAGTATTGTCAGTTCGGTAGGAGCAACTTTGAAATTATCACAAGCTTCAACAATATTAGAAAATAATGAGATAAGCCTAGTATTACCTAATGAAATACTGATTAATGAAATTATTCAAAAAGTTCCGTCAAATGCAATGACTTTTGCTATATTTCCCGGTCTAAATAAAACGGCAAATGGTTGTTTAGTTTTCACAATGGATAATGGTGGTCATGCAGCAATAACGCCTGAAGGTAGCGATGGGTCAAAATTATGCGGGTGTGTGTTAATTGTTGGAGCAGAACAACAATCAAATTTTACCCGAATTTACGAAGACGGTTTTGGCTTAATTATGACCAATGAAACTTGGATAAAATTTTGGGAAAGTTTTATTCACAAAAAAAATATGTTTTTAGAAATTAAAGGTAATGAAATGAACTTTAGAATGGTCTGGGAGTAAAATTAAAAAAAAATCTAATAGGAACAACCATGCGAATAATAAGAACTATCATCTTAATTTGTTTATTTTCAATAACATTATTTGCCCAAGCACCGCAGGAAAAAACTGTAACTGTTTTTGGAGCAAAAATTCGTTATTTGGAAGCTGGCGATGCCACAAAACCGACTGTTATTTTGCTACACGGACTTGGCGGACAAGCGGAAAATTGGCAACTCAATATTGCGGCATTTGCGGCGAATTATCACGTTATCGCTCCCGATCAGATCGGTTTTGGAAAATCCGATAAACCGTTTTTGAAATATAGAATCGGAACTTATGCGGATTTTCTTGACAAAATGTTGAGCGAGTTAAAAATCGAAAAAGCCACACTTATCGGAAACTCACTCGGTGGTTGGATTGCCGGATTTTATGCTTTGAAATATCCGAATAAAGTTGAAAAACTCGTGCTTGTTGATGCCGCCGGACTTACGCCCGAAGTTGTTGATTACACAAGAGTTTATCAATTAAATTCCTCAACTCGTGAAGAGGTTAAAAACAATTTGAAAATATCAATTTATAATCAGACGCTTGCCGAAACTCCCGCTATTGTTGACCAATTCTTGACTTTGCGAGTTACTTCGGGCGATGGTTTTACGATTGACAGCATAATCGAATCTATCAAGAGAAATGAAGATTTTTTGGATGGAAAACTTGGCGAAATTAAAAAACCCACATTGATTATTTGGGGAAAACAGGACGGATTGATTCCTGTAAAAGACGGCGAAAGATTTAATAAAGGCATTGAAAAATCGGAACTGTTTGTCATTGATAAATGCGGTCATCTTCCGCAATTTGAACAGCCTTTGGAATTTAACAAAAAAGTTTTGGAGTTTTTAGGTAAATAATTATGGATTTAAAAATCGGAGATAATTTCTCCACAAGCAAAAAAATAACCGACGAAGTAATTCGTGCATTTGCAGAGCTTTCGGGCGATTACAACCCGATTCATCTGGACGAAGAATTTGCGTCAAAAACTCGTTTTGGCAAACGAATCGCTCACGGAATGATTTCGGGAGCATTGATTTCTGCGGTTTTGGGCAATGAATTCAAAGAGCGAAAAATCGTCTATCTTTCGCAAACGATGAAGTTTATTGCTCCCGTTTTTATTGACGATATAGTTACGGCAACAGCAACCATCAAGGAAATTCGTGAGGACAAACCAATAGTTACAGTTGAAACTGTCTGCTCAAATCAAAACAGCGAAAAAGTTGTTATCGGCGAAGGCAAGATCATGATCTTGGATTAGTCGGGAACGCAGGCATCCCTGCCTGCGTGTGTAAATCTTTCAAATGTTGGCAAAATCTCTTTTAGTAAAAATACTCGCAGGCAG
>JBGTHN010000316.1:0-20429 GCA_041746235.1 Pyrinomonadaceae bacterium
GGAAATAACTGCGTATTTGCTTGGCACATTGCCCGAAGCGGAAACGGAAGTTTTTGATGAACTGAGTTTCACCGACGAAGATTTTGCCGACGAACTAAGTGCTGCGGAAAAAGATTTGGTTGATGGATACGTTACAGGCGAACTCACAGGCGAAACGCTCGAAAAATTTGAGACGCAATATCTCGTTTCGCCCTTGCGACGCGAAAAGGTCGAATTTGCCGAAGCGTTTCAGATGTTTGCCGAAAAGAAACTAGCAAAAACGGCTGATTTGATCGAAGAAAAACCGTCGGAACGAAAAGGTGGATTTTTTGCAAACTTATTTTCGATGCCGAAACTTTCTTTGCAATGGGGTTTTGCTCTGGCGGCGTTGGCGTTTTTGGTTTTCGGCGGTTGGGTGTTTTTGGAAAATTCGCGTCTTCGCACCGAAATGAGTCAAACGCAAACAAACCGCAATGAACTTTTAAAACGCGAGTCGGAACTGCAAAAACGCGAAAAACAATTGCAAGATGAGATCGTCAATCAACAAACAAAAAACACGGAAACCGAAAAAGAACTCGCCAAAATCCGTGAAGAACGTGCGAAGTTGGAAGAAGAATTGAAAACACAGAAATCAGCTGAACAAATACAACCGAAACAAATACAACCGAAAGAACAGATCGCCGATGCGAAAAAACAACCGAAAACTTCGCCGAACCGTCCGCCGCAAATAAACATCGCCTCGTTTATTCTTACACCGACTTTGCGTGGTAACAATCAACTACAAACGGCGGCGATTCCAACAGGAACAAACACTGTCGAGATGCGTCTTGAACTTGAATCGGATGATTTTTCATCATATCGAGTCACTCTGCAAAATTCTTCAAACGGAAAAACTATTTGGCAAAGTGGCAAAATCAGATCAAAAGGAAGCGGTGCGAATAATTTTCTGAACGTCCGTTTTCCCGCAAAATTGCTGAAGTCACAAATTTATACATTGGAAGTTTCGGGAATTTCCACAGAAAATACGGCTGAAAATATTAGTAGTTATTCCTTCCGCGTTGTGCAATAATCGCTTTATAGAAAATCACACGATGCGGAGGCTTGTTTTATGAGTCGGCAAAAAATTCTCTCTCTCAAGTTTAAAGATTTTGCAATAAAATTTTTATTTTTTCTCTGTCTGTTTTCTCAAAATGCTTTCGGTCAAAATCCACCGGAAACCACCAATCTTGAATTAAATAAACCTTTAACACGCGAAATTTCAGGGAAAACAAAACACAGCTATCAAATAACTCTTAGCGAAAATCAGTTGGCAAAAATAATTGTCGAGCAACGCGGCATTGATGTTGTCGTGCGTCTGTTCGGAATTGACGGAAAATTATTAACGAGTTTTGACGGCGAGCGTTGGACGAAGGAATCGGAAAAGGTGGGAATTTTTGCTAAAGATGCCGGAACTTATAAACTTGAAGTCAGTCCGGTTTTCACCGTTCTTCCGGCGGGAACTTATCAAATTCATTTTACGGAATTACGCGAGGCAAACGAAAACGATAAATTATTGCAGGAAGCCCGCATCGCCTATACGGAATCGAATAATTTACGCCGTCAGGGAAATCTCAAAGATGCCTTTACCCAAATCAAAAATGCTCTTGAAACATTTGAAAAGGTTCTCGGCAAAGACCACACAGAAGTAGCGATCACTCTCGACACGGTCGCTTTTTATTATTACAAAAAAGGCGATCTGGCAACGTCCGAAACAATCTTGCAGCGTTCACTCGCAATAAAGGAAAAAAACCTTGATCCCGATCATCCCGAAATTGCTCAAACCTTAAACAGTTTCGCTTTGGTTACGAACGAAAAAGGCGAATATGAAAAGTCGGAAATATATTCTCAAAGAGCGATTCAGATTCGGGAAAAATCTTTGGGAACAAATCATCCGGCGGTTTCGGGTTCACTGAATTCGCTTGCCTCTCTTTATATTGACACGGCGGAATACAGTAAAGCCGAACCTCTGTTTTTGCGTTCAATAGAAATTGATGAAAAAATTTACGGCAAAGACCACTTGGAAACCGCCAACGCGATTAACAATCTGGGATTATTGTACAGCGAAAGAGGAGAGGACGACAAAGCGGAAGAATTTTATCAAAAGGCTCTTGAGATTTATGAAAAATCGCTTCCGCCCGAACATCCGTCCATTGCGTTGGCACTCAATAATCTGGCAACGGTCTATCAAGAAAAAAACGAATTTGCCAAAGCCGAACTATTGCTTTTGCGAGCTTTGGCGATTAGAGAAAAAACTCTCGGTGCGGATAATCCTGAGGTTGCTCAAACCCTTTATAACATCGGAATTTTTTATTATTCAACAAATAATTTCGGGAAAGCCGAAGAAATGTTTAAAAAATCGCTGGCGATTCTCGAAGCAAAACTCGGAACGGAACACATCTATTTAACCTATCCGCTCACCTCTCTCGGAGGTTTTTACCGAAACAAAGGCGAATACGAAAAATCGGAAGAGATATTTTTGCGGGTTTTGCAGATAAAGGAAAAAGTTCTCGGCAGTTTTCATCCTGATGTGGCGACAACTCAGCAAAGTCTTTCGCTTTTGTATGCCGCCAAAGGAGATGCGGAAAAAGCCACAACTGCTTTGAAAAAGGCTTCGGAAATCAATGAACGGGCTTTGACTTTGAATTTAGCCGTCGGTTCGGAGAAACAAAAACTTGCCTACATTTCACTTTTGACCGAATCCACCGAACAGATTTTATCTATTCAAAATTCGGTTTTTCCCGACAACTTAAAAGTCCGCGAACTTGCCGCCGAAACGATTCTTCAACGCAAAGGTCGCATACAGGACGCGATGGTTGACACGCTTGGAAGCATCAAACAAAAAACGGATGGTCAGCAGAAGATTTTGTTCGACAAATTGAACGAAATAAATTCCGGTTTGGCAAATCTCGTGCTGAACGAACCGAAAGGAATTTCCGTTGCGGAATATCAGAATCGAATCAAATCGCTTGAAGAAGAAAAGGAAAAACTCGAAACAGAAATCAGCCGACGCAACGCAGAATACGCCGCTCAAACTCAAGCCGTTTCACTCAAAACTATTCGGAACGCAATCGAAACGGATACCACTTTGATCGAATTTGCCGTTTATCGCTCCTTTGATCCGAAAGCCAAAACCAAAAAAGATGAACTTGGCGAATTGCGGTATGTTGCTTATATTATCAATCGGCAAGGCGATATAAAATCACACGATCTCGGAAAAGCTGAACCGCTTGATGCCATTATCAAAAGTTATCGTCAAGCAATAGCCGATCCGAAACGCGATGACTTCAAAAAAATAGCCCGCGAATTGGATGAAAAACTTATGTCGCCGATTCGTCGGGCGATTGGCGATAAAAAACATCTACTAATTTCGCCTGACGGAAATTTGAATCTCATTCCGTTTGAGGCTTTGCTTGATGAAAACGGTAAATTTTTAGTTGAAAATTACGCGGTCAGCTATCTTTCGAGCGGACGTGATCTGCTCAGAATGCAAACTCCGCGTGAGAGCAAAGAAAAAACTCTGGTCGTCGCAAATCCAAACTATGGCGACCCCGAACTGCCAATTACTGCTGTAAGCACGAGAAAACCGAAACGCGACGCTAAACGCAAAAGCATTACGGCAACACGGAATTTAACCGACACATATTTTGCACCGCTCGGCGGAACAGCTCAAGAAGCCCGTGCGATTCAGACGATCTTTCCCGAAGCGGTTTTTCTCACGCAAGCCCAAGCCACCGAAACGGCGGTCAAAAAAGTAAATGCCCCGCAGATTCTGCATCTTGCCACACACGGATTCTTTTTGGAAAATTTTTCCAATGATACAAATATCAAGATCGAAAATCCTCTGTTGCGTTCCGGTCTGGCATTTGCGGGAGCAAACAAACGCGAAAAAGACGGCAAGGAAGACGGAATTTTAACCGCTTTGGAAGCATCGAGTTTGAATCTTTGGGGAACAAAACTGGTTGTTCTTTCGGCTTGCGATACGGGTTTGGGTGAGATCAAAAACGGCGAAGGCGTGTACGGTTTGCGTCGTGCATTTATTTTAGCCGGAACTGAATCTCTGGTGATGAGTCTTTGGTCGGTGAGCGATTATGTTACGCGGGAAATGATGACGAATTATTACAAAAATTTGAAATCAGGAATGGGACGCGGCGAAGCTATGCGTCAAGTTCAACTCGAAATGCTTAAAAATCCTAAGCGTCAACATCCTTTCTATTGGGCAAGTTTTATACAATCGGGCGAATGGGCTAATTTGCAAGGAAAAAGATAAATCGGAATTATTCCAACAAATTAATGCGATCGTGGTTTTTATTTTAAGTTTAAAAATTCTGCTTATTAATCTGCAGAAATTACCATTTGTTAGAAACATTTTGTCTGTAAAGAGTTGAGAAACCTATATTATTTAGGTTTGGTTGAAATGAGAATCAAAATTCTCCATAGCTAATAAATTTTTCATATTTGTTCCTCTCTTTATTCACTTAATTTATTGTTCGGAAGGAATTAAATTTATCTTTTGCAAAATTTCCTGAAAACTTGGATTATCCTTTAATTCGTCAAATGTCGGATCAACCGCAATAAACGGAAATGTAAAATTTGTTATTTCAAAACGGTTTCGAGTTTCTAACACACGGTTCAAACTTTGAATAGCTTTTCGCTTTTCACCAAGTTGAAGATAGATAATTGCCAGACTATACCAAGTATCCGCAATAGAGTTTGCCGGAATCTTATTGTTTGCCAGTTGATTGAGAGTATCATTTAATCGTTGGCGAGCGGTTTCTTTTGTGCCTGCTTTTTCAAATAACTTTTTATATGAACCCTCACATTCCAATTTCGCCGCATTATCATAATGGGAACAATGAAAGTTAAATCGTGACTGATAGGCTTCCGGTTCGAGTCCTTGTTTGTTATAGAGTCTGTATAGACGCTCGCCTGTGATATGTAGCTCCATTAATTCCGCCTTTCTATACAATTGTTCCGCCTTTTCATATTCTCTTGAAAAATAGTAAATCTGTCCTAAATCGGAAAACATATTTGCCGAAGTCGGATCGAGTTCCAGAGCCATATTTAGTTCAGCTTTAGCTTCCTCAAAACGTCCGCGAATCGCCAGATAAATTCCTTGCCAATGATGTGCTTCAACCGAATTAGGGTCTAATTCAAGTGCTCGATTTAACGACTTTTCGGCTTCTATCCAATCCCAATTCAGGAACATTTTGATAAAACCACGAACGGCGTGGGCTTCGGCTAAATCCGGCTCAAGTTCGAGAGCTTTATTCACTGTTGCTTCTGCTTCATCCATCGCATCTCCCATCGCGTAAGCGGCGGCAAGTCCCGCCCATGCTTTGGCGAATGTCGGGTCAGTTTCGACAGCTTTTTTGAAAAATGTTCCACCTTTCGATGTTTCACGACGGCGGAAAAAATATTGTCCTTGCAGATAGAATTGATAAGCGTCTTGATTTTCGGTCAGCTTTTTGAACGAATCTTTGGGGTTAAGTTTCAAGGATAAAGCCTGTGCTGTTTCTCGTGCGATTAAATCTTGCAAGCGAAAAATCTCTAACTCTGCTTCATCAAATGAATCACTCCAAAGTTGTTTGTTGTCGCTGATGCGAATCATCCGTAGCGTAACGCGTAGTTTACCGTTTGCTTTTTGTAATGTCCCATCTATTACAACATCAACATTTAGTTTTTTCCCAATTTCAAGCGGCTCTTGCGTTACGCCTGTATAACGACTGATGGCGTTGACGGAAATAACTTTCAACTCGTCAATCTGACTCAAACGGGTTATTAAAGTATCGGCAAAGCCCAATCTGAGAGCCTCATCGTTTTTGTCAATACCTAACGATTTGAGGGGCAAAACAGCAATTGATCTAATCGGCTGACTATTTGAAACAAGATTACGGTTGTAATAATAGGCAAAAGCGGTTGTAATAATTATCGTCAACAATATTAAAGGTGCAAATATTCGTTTTTTGTCTGCTGCTTTGGTAGGAACAACTTTCAAATTCGGTTCAATGGAATCTTCTAATTCTTCGATCAATGTCCGCGAAATGGAATGTCTTTCGATTATAAATTCGCCATTGTCCTGTTCGTGAATTTCACCTGCAAAACGATAACCGCGTCGCGGAATGGTTTGGATCAGACCTTCTGCTTCGCCAAGTTCCTTAAACTTTTTCCGCAAACAGTAAATATGTCTTGACAGATTGCTTTCTTCAACAAAGGAATCAGCCCAAACTTTGTTCATCAATTCTTCTTTGGTTACAACTTCGCCACTGCTTTCCGTTAGAACGCAAAGCAGTTCAATTTCCTTCAAAGTGAGATTGACGGGGTTATCTGCAAACCACAAAACTTTCTTTTCTGTATCGAGACGAAACCTGCCAAACTCCATTAAATTATTGATTGCATTACTCATAGCACCATTAAAGAAAAAATGTAGAAATGTTGGAGAAAAACTTTAAAACTTTTTCCATCACGCAATAGTTAAATTCTCCACATCAGCAAAATTAGCGTTGACTGGCTTTAACGGGAACTTATAACACGCAAAGAATTTGATTTTGGTAAAGCCGATTATAAATCAAGTTTCAACAAATTAAAAGAGATTTCTGAAATGATTATTCAGAAAAAACAGAAAAAAAAGACACTTGACACTTGAGTTGAAAAAATTGCCTTTATTCCTTGAATATTTCAAATTTGAATGGCGAGTTTATTATCAAATTCGCTTCCCTCGGAAGTGCGAGAAAATCCATATTTTCGATATTCTGATCGGCGGAAATGAATATGTTGGGTGGATTGAAGGTTTGCCCTTTGGCTGAAACTGAAATGACATAATCTCCGACCTGAATATCTTTGAACCGATAATATCCAAAAGGATTTGTTCTGGCATAAATTGGCTGTGTTAATGAGCCGCCGTTTAACAATAATATGGCGTTTGGAATTCCTCGACCACCACTCATCAAAACCCTTCCCGATATTTCAACCGCAGCCGCAGTTGGCATAAGGTTGCCGATTGCCCAATCAGAAAAATCTGAAATTCCGATAGCTGTCAGTGTGTTTGTTATCGTGTTAAGACTACCGGCTATCAGTAAAGACGAACTGCCATTCCATTTAAAAAGCTTATAGTTGGCTTCGGTGCCGTTGACATCGGTTTCCAAATAATTAAAAGTCAAATCAACGGTCAAATCGCCTGTCTCCGTCAAAGTCCAAAACCTTTGCACCGATTCACTTGCGTCCATTCCGGCACGATTTGTTTGAGTGGCACTGATCGTCAAACTCGAATTACCGTTGACCGAAGTTGCATTTACATTGACTGGTGAATATCCGTTTGCTGTTCCGATGTCGAAATCCTTGGTCGAGTTTGTGTTGAAATTCCGCTGAAGATTACCGATTACAAAGCCGTTCGTCCGCGAAACATTGTCCTCCGCTCCGACAATGACCTTGTTATTTCCGGTCGTAAAAGTGCCATTGACCAGATTCAGTTCTTGAGTCGTTCCCGTGTCAGAAATATCTAAATCGCTGGCTAGATTTACAGTTCCGCCTGATTTATCAACCGTCCAATTAAATGATTCAAGACCTCCCGAATACGTGAAGGTTTGAACGCCTGATCCACCAAACTTGATTGTTGTTGCAAATCCGTTGTCAAGTCCACTTCCAATGGTTACATCTCCGCGTGCTTCGATGATTGAACTTGAAGGCGATGAACCGATGAAGCCGTTGTTAAATTCAAGCAAGCCATTGACAGTAAATGCGTTAAATGTTGAAACGCTTGAATCAATGGTTTTTGAATTGGGGGTATCAAATCTCACATTGTTAAAAACGGTAGTATTCGGTGCATCGGGTAAAATGATATTACTGTTGACTGATTCATCAAAAACCACGGTTCCGCTGTTGTGATTAAAAGTATTATTAGGAGATCGGGTGAAATTGCTTCCGATAGACAAAGTTCCGCTTGTCGAAGTAAACATTCCGCCCGTCAAATTTACGTCGGCATTCATATCAACCGTTGCCAAAAGCGGGCGAAAATGTCCTCCGCTAAGTGAAAAATTACCATTGAAAACTAAATTTTGATTGGCTTGACCATATTGAAAAGTGCCGCCAATTTGAGTAAAAACCCCGTCGAAAATAACAGTTGATCCCAGAGCTGAAGCCGCATCTACAGTCCCATTTTGTAATGTGAAATTTTGGAAGTTTACGGTTCCGTTCGAATTTGCAAGACTGAGCGTATATGTGGAACTATTCAAGGTCACAAAATCCGGAAGAACTGCACCATCGCTAATTGTTCCGTTTTGTATGCCGATAGTGTTTTGGATAATTATTGAGCCGTTTCCACCGTCAAATCCGGAGCCGACACTAATTGATCCGCGAAGTTCAACACCAAAACCGTTCAGAAAGCCATCCATCAGGTTTAACTGCTGGTTGACGATCAGATTTGAAGCCGGTGAGATGTCAACCACAGCGTTTGATGATTTATTGATCGTAAGACCATTAAATTCCGTATTTGTCGGTAGGTTCAGCGTGGCGGAAGTGTTGGAATCGAGATGTAATCCACCACCGCTATTAAATACGATTGGCGAAATAAGAGCAAAATTCCCGCTCAATGTAGTAATCGCATTTGGTGCGAATGCAAAGTTTGAATTTGTTACTGAAAGGTTGCCGTTTATGTCCAAAGAGGATGCAAAAATCACCTGAAAAATGCTGTTTGAAATAGTCAAATCTCCATTTACAGTTAATCTGCCGGACTGAACCGAACCGCCGTTTTGAGTAAAACCCGAGTTTCCAACGGTTAAATTGTTTGCGTTGTTTGACCAGGAGATAACTCCCGTGTAGCCGCTGTTGATCTGAATTCCCTCAACCGTAATGTCCGTGTCAACTACTGCATTTTTTACGCTCGTGCCGTCAAAAACAACTACAGTAGATGATTGAGGGAGCAAATTTCGTCTCCAATTTAGAGCTTCAGTCCAATTATTTGTCGCTCCGCCTCCATCCCATACGAAAGGTGAACAAGCTGAATTGAACGTCCAATTTGCACCATTGTTACCCGAATCGAGTCCGGCAAATGATGTGATGACGGCACTTCCGGCTTGGTCGCGGACATCTGCGTCCTGCACAAAAAATGAACCTGCACCCGTCCAATTTCGCTGAATTCCGTTTACTGAGGATCGAATCAAAACCGAGTCTGCTTCATTGCAGCTAACCGTTGTGCCGTCTATATCAATTTCGCCCGCGTTTGTTACATTGCCACCGAGCGTTATATCGCCAGTGCCGTTGTTACGCCAAAAACCGCCTGCACCAACGATGACCGAACCCGCAGTTAGATCAAATGCTCCGCCCTGACTAAATTCGCCCGAAGTTATGTTAAATGCCTGCGTTGTTCCGAGGATCAAATTACTAGCCAATGTAAGCACGCCCGAAGTTTTATTGATCGTCCATATACCCGAAAAATTATTTGAACTGTTGTTGGTATAGGTCTGTGCCCCCGTTCCGGTAAACAAAATATTCGTTGACCCGCCAAGTGCTGCATTTTGCATCAACATATTGCCCTTAACCTCAATTTGCCCGACGGTTGACTCCCCGGACATCTGAGTGAAGTCTCCATTGACGATAGCATTTCCTCCGGTTAGAAGAACACCGACATTAAAGATCAAGTTGTTGAAGTTTGTCCCGCCCGCCGGAAGAGTAAGAGATACCGTTGGCAGTCCGTTAAACGCCAAAGTTACGGTTCCGCCATTGTGATTAAAGGTTGCGGAGCTTAAGACAGTTAAGAATCGCTTGAAGAAAGTGTCGCCGCTCGAGGTATTAAATATCCCGCCATTGAGGAAAACTCCGCCCTCGAAACTAACCGTCCCGCTTCCGCCATCAAATATTCCGGCATTTAAGACTGTCGCTCCCAAATTGCCGACATTGTTTGTGAAACCGCCGGTTTGTACTGAGATAGATCCGCCGTTTTGAGCGAATGCCGGTCCGCCACCACCCTGCAGGTTTCCGAAGGAGAGAGTATTTGAACCAAGCTCCACGCTGCCGGCATCAAGTTTAAAATCCTGAGTTATAATTGATCCGATACCGCTTGTATTAATCGTCGCGTTTGCATCATTTAACTGCACATTTGGAAACCTTGCTCCGACCGGAAAAGTCAATGTTCGGAGTCCCGATCCATCCTGAATCAACAAGGTGCCGAATCCGCCGCCTTGTGAACCCGTTTGTGCTCCGAATGTCGGAGAGATTGTGACAGAATTTTCGGCTTTGACTGTGCCCGTGTGAAGTAAACCGTCGGTCAGGGTTAATGTTCCGATCACTCTGATCGTGGAATTTAAAGAGATTCCGGTATCATTTACTTTATTTATGGTGAAATTATTGAAGATCGTGCCGGATGGAACGGTGTATGTGACGTTAAAAATGCCGATCGCACTCAATGTTCCGTTGTTATGATTAAACGTCCCGGCACCGCCGATTGTCAGATTACCTGCTAACGAAAGCAAACCGCTCGGTGTAGTGAAACTTCCACCGTTTATAGTGAAAGTAGAATTAACATTTACATCACCGCTTGTGCCGTTAAAATTGCCGCTGTTTTGTGTAAAAAGCAAGAAAGTCAGGATACCGCTTCCGGCATTAAAGTTTCCGCCGCCAAGCGTGAATAAGCCACCAAAACTAACCGATCCATCATTCGCCGTAAAAGTTCCGCTGTTGAGCGATGAAGAATTCGTTATGTTTGCAGTAAACCCTGAACCCATTGAGACCGTTCCGGTGTAGCCGGCGTTCAGGTTTATCGTGTTTAAACTGATGTTTACGTTTACAAGGCAATCCTTTGTACTTGTTCCATCGAACACCACATCATCGCTCGCGACCGGAACGACATCGCCCGACCAATTAGCGGGTTCAGACCAATTGTTCGTCGCACCGCCGCCGTCCCATGTAATCCCAACGGCTACCTGCACAAAAAGTAGAACCGCAAAAAACGTCTTTGTTATTAAGCTCAGCATTGCCAGATAGCTATATTTATTCATAATCTTTTTTGTTCAGTTCCTTGCAAATTTCGGGATAATGCGAATTTAGCGGAAATGAAATATGTTTCTTGATGCAAAAAACCTTGCATAAAATTTGGTTTAACACTTGATCCATCAACAAAATGCCCGATGGAAAAAGGATTGAATATAGCCAATCACAAAAGCGAGCGTTCAATTTATCCGCTGAATAAGCGAGTTTTCGCAAACGACCAGGTGTCCATTGGTTGTTTCAAATGAATGAACCTCACCTTGTTCGAACAAAGAAAGAATCTCAACCGCACCTTTGCCCGTTAACCTAACTGCAGATTCCAGGCTCAGCATATTGACTTGTTTGGCACATTCCATGCAATAGCCGTGAATTACCTTTTTGCCGTTTCGAAGGATGACCGTTATTTCATGGCTTTCCGTGGTGATCAGAATTTTCTTTGATTTTTTCTGCATTTGAATTACAAAGCCTTCCGCAATTTGTGACGGAAAACGAATTTATCTTTGGTTGTTTTAGTATTTAATATGAAGAGAGGAATTAAGTCTTGAACTTTTTCTCCATTTTTTCTCCATTTTTTTTCGGAAATTTTATGGAATCGGTTTTCAAAGTTTAATTTGGGTATACTCGGATTAAGCGATGTCCAAAGTCGCGTGATTGCAAATCTCACCACGCCACATGCCGCCGTGAACAACCGTTATCCAGAGTTCGCAGAAAAATTCTTTTGGATAAGAATTTGAATTGATTATAAGATGATCCTGCCCGAGTAATTAATCGCGGTTATATTTGGAAATTTTGCAAAATGTATCCTAAACCTAGATAATCATTTCGGTTTAGTATGTAAAATGTCATAAATGATTCGAGTCATCAAAAAAATAATTGCTGCACCGTTTGTTCTGCTTGCCGCCATCGTCATATTGCTTGAAGATTGGTTGTGGGACGATCTTGCCCGTCTTGCCGCCGCCATCGGACGTTTGCCGATCTTTCATCAGATCGAATCTCTTATAGTTTGGCTTCCGCCGTATCTGTCGCTTTTGCTGTTCGGATTTCCTTCACTTCTGCTTTTTCCAGTCAAATTTGCATCGCTCTATCTCATTGCCAACGGTCAACCCGTATTTGGTTTTCTTATTGCCGCTGCCGCAAAAATTATCGGCACGGCTTTGGTCGCACGTATTTTTAATCTAACAAAACCGAAACTTATTCAAATCAACTGGTTCGCATATCTTTACGAAAAAATAACTGCCTTCAAAAAACGAATTTATGATGCGATCAAAGCTACACACATTTACAAAATCGCTCATTACCGTAAAGAAAAATTCAAACGTGCCTTCAAAAGTTGGAAAAACGCACGCAAAAGCATCTGGCGAAAGCGTTGGGAAGCCGCCAAAAGATATATGCGTAAATCCAAACGAACTCACGAATAAATAATTCTTTTCCTTTCAAATCATCTTTGTTCCCATTTTTCTCATTTAAGTTTTTACCAATCAAAAAAAAAATGAAATATTTTTCCTGAAATGTCTTATCAAGGTGAAAGACGAATTTACCCGTTTGATAGATAAATAAATTCGTTCAGTTAAATTGAAAGCAAAAGGAGAAAATTATGAGCAATCTTGATAATGAACCGGAAGTAGGAATTGTAAAGCAAAAACTTGCCGACTTGGGAATTCCGATAAACTCCTATATCGAAAACATCACTTTCGTCTATAAACGACCGCAGCCGATCGGTTTCAGGTTCGTGTGTAAAACACCGAATATGCTGTTTATGGAACTCAAATATAATCGTCATTTCGGCATAGACAATCCGCAAAATCAATTGCTTCCGGCAAATATCGTCGGGCATATCGCCGCCAGTCAAAGTCGCGGATTAAGTATCCGTCAGATCAGCGATTATGGCAGTCTTCATTTTAATATTTCCAGCAATATTTCAGGTGCGACAAATGATAACTGCGAGGTTCATTTTGATACTGTTTCCATCAGTCACGGGTTAGCCGATGACGGGACGGTTATCTATAATCTCGAAAATTTAACGGAGCATTGGACTAAGGATTTATTGGGAGTGCCAAATTTGAGTGTTCGCGGTGCGAAGGATTTTATCGGTCTTACCGTCGGCTGGAATTTCTAATTCAAGAAACTTTAAGAAAGGAGAAAAATATATATGTCTTTGGAATCAGTAACAGCAGAGTGGATGCAACAATTAACAAAAGTCGGCGGACTTTATTCATTAGCCGCCATATCAAAGGCTGGATTGCTTGACGCTTATTACGGAAACATTATTGCCCTTTATGAAGCAACACAAGGCGGACTTATGTATTCGGGTGCGGCGGCAGGTTCATTTGCTCTAACAGCCGGAGTGCCGGTTGTCACGGCAGTTGGAGTTTGGGTAGCTCTCGGTTCGGGTTATTATCAAGCACGTCAGGAAGCGAAAAAAGAGGAAACTTTGTCGGGGTTTTCGCAAGGTTTTGTCATGGCAATAATTGGTTGGAAATGGGATCACGTTGTCTCACGTTTCCGGCGACCATATTTACGAATCAATCACTTTGATGAAGCGATTGATTCCATCCGCGTTAATTCATATCACGACGGATTGAAAAAAGGTTATCTGGCGGGATTGGTTTTGCCAGATGACGCAAAAAAAACATATTCCAAAAAAATACGCAAAGCCGGCGGTGTTAGCGGTCCGAAGGAATGGAGCAGAAACGGTGATGTTGCCCGCAATCAGCAAGTTTCATACGTGATCGAAATGGCGGTGGCGGCTTTAAGACACCAAATAATTAAAGCGGAATAATCAAATTTACAAACTTAAATTCAATATAAAACACATTTAGAGGCAAGATATATTTGCCTCTAATTTGTTTTTCACGCTCATATTTCCCTTCACCTTAAAAAACTCTAAAAAAAATGTGAAATGTTTTTCCTGAAATGTCTTATCAATTTAGACGACAGAAAAAGCGTTGAGAAAAACGGCGTTTAAGTTTATCAAAAAAAAGAATAGGAGAAAGGAAAAATTATGAAAAAGGCTTTAAAAATTATTGGAGTTTTGGGAGTTCTATTTATCGGCGGTTTGTTGGTGCTCGGAGTTTTGGGATTTGTCGGATATCGGAATATGGTTCCGTCAATGGATAAGAATGATGTGCCTGAAACAGTTGGAAATTTTAAGTTGCGAAAGGCTTTTCCACCGAAAGGAAATATTTGGGGAACTGAAACGAGATATTTTGCGGAATATGAAAGCAAAACGGATTTGGGCGATCAAGCATTTACCTATTCCTTAAATAAATTCAATTCTGAATCCTCTGCTGTTACGGATTTTGAAAGTCATTCCTGCAATCGAAGTGATCTGGAAAAAAGCGGAGCATTAAAAGATAAAAGCGGAAATCAGGTCGGCGATTTTACATATTGCGGCGGAACTTTGCATTTTAGAAATAAAACGAACTCAGTTACGATGTATAATTTTATTTTGACCAATTCAACGTCCAACGTAAGCGATGAAGTAATTATAGATTTTGTCAAAAACTTATCCTACAACGCTGATCTTGATTTGTCGGGTTTTGCGTCCGCATATCCTTCGATCAAAACGGAAGAAAGCGTTGCTTCAACTACAACTTCAGATTCAAAGTCAACAACTTCAACTTCACCGCCAAGCGGAGATGTTCTGTCGGCTTTTGAACTTGCCAAAAAACATAAAGCCTCAAAAAACAATGTCAGTCAATACAACGGCAAAGAAATAACGATTCGCGGTTATATTTTGGTTCCGCCGACGATCACAGAACCTACAAAGGGCGGTCTGAGCTCGCTCGGCGAAAAAACTGAAGGAGTTGAAGGCACTATAAACACGATCGCTTGCTGGTTTGATTCAAAGGAAGAAGCCAAATTTGCAGCCCTAAAAGGCGATCAATATATCACCGTTAAAGGTGTTTTCGACGGTGAATATCTGGCTGAATTGCGTCCTTGCCAATTGGTCAAAGCAGAATAACTCGAGATTTCAGTATTGGCAAAAAAGCCGATCTGCTTGTTCTGGATTGGTAAAAGATTTCAATTTTAAGGAGATAAAAAATAATTATGAAAAAGAATTTAATTTTAATGTTTGTCTTAACGACAATTTTTGCGATCGGTTTTAATAAAGTTTCAGCACAATTTACGATAAAAGTTCCGAAAATTCCAAAAGTTGAAAAGCCGAAAACAGATCAACCCAAAACGGATCAGCCAATATCCGATGATAAAAGTTCGTCCCAAACTACACCAACGACATCGGTAAAATCGGGTTCAAACCGTATTTACGAAAATCAACGTCCAAACAGCACACCCGTTTTTCTAAAAAATACGCTTTACGTTAAAACACAAGTCCACGATGAATATTGGAAAGCACCGAACGAAAGCAATTTTTCAAGTTGGGTTCCGCTTATTCGTTTCAGTCAGTTTTACAACAATGAAAAGAGTTTGAACTACACCGTCGAGTATTTCAATTCTGACGGTTCGCTTTGGTATAGCGAAATTTTGGAGAGTTCAAATTTATCCGCTGACCGCACGGTCTTATTTCAAAGTCCGAGTCCCTGGAATGGTATTATCGCCACAAAATCAACCGATAAAACAGGAGTTTATTCATTCAAAATAACCGATCAGGACACAAAAGCAGTTCTCTTTCAAGGTAAATTTAAGGTCGGAAAATTCAGCCGTAGTTCACGCCCGCAAGAAAAAAACAAAAACGATTTTTATGTCGAACACGATTGGCTCGCACCGTTTGGAATGATCGGATTTCATCACAGCGACCTTGAAATCGGTGGCATTTCGCCCGAAGTCAGCGTTTGGCTAAACGGTTCAATAGATTCAAGTGATCTGGAAGGTCGTATCTTTTACAAAGGAAACCAAATTGCTTCGACCAAAGAAAAAGGCGGTGTTTCCGATTATGATGAAAGAGCATCGTATTATGCGGCGGCTTTTGTTCCTCAACAAATATGGAAGCGTTGGCAATTTCAATGGGAAAATTTTCTTGTTGACAACAGCGGCGGTTTCAATCGTGATAATTATCCGAATGCACATTACGCCGATAAAAATCCGGGCGAATATACTGTCAAAATCTACCATCAAGGAAAAGAAATTCGTGAATTAAGTTTCACGGTCGGAGCAGACGGAAGATTTGTTGCTCCAAGTTACACAAATCAGATTCCAATACCCTATCACCATATAATTCTGCCCGTAAAAATCATCGGAACGCCCGACAAATTCAATCCGACAGCTTGGAAAACCGACGCATTTTACGGCAATCCGCTCAACGGTTTCACGGTTCAATAGTTGAGAAAGCAGGAAAAAATCAAGGACTTAACTAAACTCAATGTCGGGAAAAAAATTTCCGACATTGATGCGTGGAGTTGCAAAATTGGACAAAACCCCGAAAACGCCTGAGAGCATTAAGAAAATTCTTTCAAACAGAGGTGAAACTATGAGTTGGATACAAAAGTTTTTCAAATCAATTCTTCCAAAAAGCTGGGCTGAATCAATGGAAGCGGATTCGCGTCGTTGGTTTATCAAATGTTTGAAATGCAATTTTGAACAATCGTATTGGGATATGGGCGGAATTCGCTGGAAGGCGAAGGGCGATCAGAAAAATTTTATGAAATGCACGAACTGCGGAGAAAGGTCTTGGCATCAGTCTTACAAAAAAGAGCCGGAAAGCTAATAGAAAACCGGCTCAAGTTCGAGGTTTTATAAAACGGAAATTATCATCAAATCTCCAAACGCCTTTAATAAAGTAGATTTACTGCACCGTGAACTGGACAACTCTCGGAGTAATTTGTCTGCTTCTACGGTCATAAGTTGCAATGTGCAGAACAACCGCGTCGCCTTTTCTCAATTTGCTGACGATGGCGTTAAATGATTTCAAATCCGTAACTGTTTCCCGATTTATGCGTTGAATCAAATCATTTTCTGATAATGCCGTAATGCCCGTCGAACTCTTTACGTCGGCAATAAAACCGGCAGGATCAATTTTTTTGATAAGCAAACCTGTTTCGCCTTTTAATCTGTAGATTTCAGCATTTTTGGGAGTAACTTCAATCAATGTCAAACCAAATGGCAAAGGTGCTTCCGTTTTACCATTAATCGGAAGTTTTCGTCTTGAGTTTTCATCTTCGGCAACAATATCGCTTCCCGGACGTTCATCGAGTTTAACGATAATATTTTTTTGGACGAGATTTTTTCCCGCTTCACGCAAAACTGTGATCCTTACATCCAATCCCGGCTGTGTCGCAGCAATTTTTTCGATCAAATCCTGATGGCTTTCAACCGTTTCACCATTGAGTGAAATAATTATATCGTCCTTCATCAAACCGGCTTTTGCAGCGGCTCCTTGATTATCTAAAATCGAAGTTACGATCGCACCCTTAGCTTCTTTCAGTTTATAAACTTCCGCAAATTCCTTTCCAACCGAATCTAGATATATTCCGAGATAACCGCGTCGGACTTTGCCGTTTTGCAAAATTTGTTGATAGACATAAGCCGCTTCGTTTGACGGAAGTGCAAAGCCGATTCCGTTGTAATCACCTGTCGAAGTGGCGATCTGTGAATTTACGCCGATTACTTCGCCGTCCATATTGACAAGCGGACCGCCCGAATTTCCGCGATTTATCGCCGCATCGGTCTGGATAAATTTTTGAAAAGCACTTCTGGTCGGAGTTTCACGATTGGTTTGCGACACGATTCCCGCCGTAACGGTTCTTGCCAAACCGAATGGTGAGCCAATTGCCAAAACCCAATCACCAATGCGAGCCTGATCTGAATTAGCAAATCTCAAAAAAGGCAAATCCTTTCCCGCCTCAATTTTCAATACAGCCAAGTCAGTTTCTTCATCCGCACCGATAATTTTTGCAATATATTCGTCGCCATTTTGCAGACGGACGGTTATCCGCGAAGAATCTTCAACAACGTGAAAATTTGTTACGATGTAACCGCTTTTATCAACAATAAATCCACTTCCAACCGCATAACTCGGACGCGGCGGAAGATTTTGGCGGAAAAATTCCATAGCTTCGTCGGATTCTTCTTCATCCTTATTGTTGTTTCGAACGGTAACTTCGGGGATTTTTCCTTTAGTGTCAATATTTACAACAGCAAGTTCAACCTGTTTGGCAACTTCTGCGAATGAAGCCGAAAGTTGTTCGGGAGAAACGGTCGTGCTTTTGGTCTTTTGAATTGTTTCGGGCGGTTGAGCAAGTATTACCGTAAGGTTGACGGTAAATATCAAAACCAACGCAGAAAACCCTTTTATAAAATTATTATTACGAATAAAATATCCGTCAGACCGTCTAAAAATTTCAAACATAATGTTTATTTCTCCTATAAAACCTTTGTTTCGGCAAATGCACCTTAGAATTAAGTATAGTTTGCCGTCAATGAATTGACAATAAATTTTACGAGTAAATGCCGAAAAGGTTATTTACCCAATCAACTTTCCATCGAAAGCAAAACTTTCATTACGCCTTTTTCTGTTGCTTTTTGCATTGCTTCAACGCCTTTTGAAAGCGGAAATTCTTCTGAGATCAAACTCTCGACATCAATCTTTCCTTCTTTTAAAAAGTCTAAAGCGGGTGAAAACATTCCGCAACGAGAACCGATGATTGTAATTTCATCAACCACAACACGCCACGCTTCCCAAGTCGGTTTGCCTTGAAATGTAGATTTTAAGACCAATTTCCCGCGTGGTTTCAACAGATCCAAAGCCGTTGCAAATCCGCTTTCCGAACCTGATGCTTCCACGACCACATCAAATTCACGATTCATTTTTTTCGCATCTTCAAGCAAAATGCCTTCGACATTTGCCTTTTCGGCTATTGTTAATTTGTTTCGATGCTTGCCAATGAGTTTTAAGTTGTCACTCTTTAACGCAAGACTCCACGCACACAAAATTCCGAGTTTTCCGTCGCCGATAACTGCAACACGAGTTTCAGGCAAAATCTCAACCTGTTCAGTTATTCCATAAGCCGCCGCAAGTGGTTCGGCAAATGCGGCTTGTTCATTTGAAACTTCGTCAGGAACTTTTAAAAGATTTCGTGTCGGCAAAGTCAAAAATTCTGCGTGGCAACCATCACGTTTGATAATTCCCAAAACGGTTCGTGTCGGACAATGCCTCGAATCGCCTTTTTGACATCTTTCGCAAACTCCGCAACCCGCATTTATTTCACCAATAACACGTTTCCCGACTAATTCGGGCGAATCATTCGACTCTTCAACCACGCCAACAAATTCGTGTCCGATCGTTCCTTGAAATCCCGCGTATCCGCGAACAATTTCTACATCCGTGTTGCAAATCCCTGATTTCACAACGCGAATTAATGCTTCATCTTTTTGAAACGGTTTTTCGATTTCACAAAGATTTAACTTGTTATTTTCAAAACGTAGTGCTTTCATATTGATTATTTTTAGTATTCCTCATAACATATACGGCAAAACAGATTTATAGTTTTTGTAAAAATGCAAATTTCAGTAAAAATTTATTTTTATAAAAAATCCTTTCGTTTTTACATTTTAACATTTTGATTTTCAATCCGACCAAATATTATAGAAAACGTAAAATTTTAGAATAATTTTATGAACATAGCCAGAAAATTTACGGCAGAATTTATCGGAACGGCAGGTTTACTTGCGGTTGTTGTCGGTTCTGGAATTATGGGCGAGAATCTCGCAAACGGAAATGTTGCTATCGCACTTCTTGCCAACACAATTGCGACTGGTGCGGGATTGGCTTTTTTGATCTGGAGTTTTATAGATATTTCGGGAGCACATTTTAATCCCGCCGTAACTTTGACCGAAATGGTTCGTGGTGCGATCGGTTGGCGTGAAAGTATTTATTATTTGATTGCACAAATTTTGGGAGCATTTGTCGGAGTCGGTTTGGCAAATCTAATGTTTGAACTTCCCGTCTATTCCGCCTCGACAAAAATTCGCACAGGCGGTTCGCAATTTTTGGCGGAACTTATAGCAACATTCGGCTTAATTGCGGTGATCCAATGCGGGATCAAATTTCGTCCCGATAAAATTGCCGTGATGGTTGCAACATATATTACAGCGGCTTATTGGTTCACGAGTTCAACATCCTTTGCAAATCCCGCTGTAACGCTTGCACGCTCTGCTTCAAACACATTTGCCGGAATAATGCCACAGAATGTGCCGATGTTTTTAATCGCTCAAATTATCGGAGCGTTTTTGGCACTTTTTATTTTTAATTGGTTATTAAAGGAAACAAAAGAGGGAAATTTAGATGGCTGAGAAAAAAAGTATTTTAATTTTATGCACGGGAAACTCCGCACGTTCGCAAATGGCAGAAGGTTTGTTAAAGCATATGTGTGCAGGCAAATATGAAGTTTTTAGTGCGGGAACAAAACCGAGTATTGTTCGCCCCGAAGCGATTGAAGCGTTAAAAGAATTGGGTTTAGATATTTCAAAAAACCGTT
>JBGTHN010000317.1:0-2392 GCA_041746235.1 Pyrinomonadaceae bacterium
TGCGGATAGATTTTATCCGCATCAACTTCAACCCGCACGATCTTTTCAGGTGTATCAAAAACCGCTTCACCAAAACTACTCGCTTTTATGGGCGTTTTACTAACTAATGTTTTTCCGTTAGATAATGTGGCGACGACATCAATATCTACATCTATCTCGCCCATATTTCTGAGTGCAGCTTTTGTTTGATTTCCTTTTTGCTGAGGCAGACCGATCATCAGATTCATTTCAGTAATTCGGTCAATCATAAAATCAAGATAGGCTTTTTGCGTTGAAAAAGCGTTACGCAATTCTCGCAAACTGAGTTCACCATCATCCATCTGAGTTTGAATTAATTTATAAAAATCATCACCAAATGAATTTGATAAATACTTCCAGATCATCGCTCCTTTGTTTGCAGTTGCCGTAAAATAATAACCGTCAATAGGTGAAACAACATTTAATGGAGCATCCCGCGTTGAAATGGCGGAATATTTTGTGCGTTGCCTGAGGTGTTCTAATTCGGCATCTGCCTCACCATACTTTCGTTTAACAAATTCCGTGGCAATGTGTCTTGATAAACCTTCTTGAATCACGCCGTAACCATCATCCTGAACTTTGATAACATTCCCGAACCAGACTTTTACAATTCCCTCGATAACATTCGTTGCAGTTTGTGAATCTAACTTTTGCCGCATAAAAACACTTTCATCAACAAAAATTGTTCCACCTTGAGCAAATCCCGAACCACGAGATACACCAACGATTCTAATTGGTGAATCAAATGATTTTCCTAATAAACCAGCCGTATAAGTTTTTGCTTCCAAAGCAATTGCTGCCAATTCTCCGGCAATAGCGTTATTTGCATTCATTCCTTTCGGGACAAAAACATCAACTCCCGCTGAACTAACCTTATCCCACTGTCCGGTGATAAAAAACGGCTGAGAAAATAACTTTTGTTCAAAACCGTCTGCATTCTCAGTTCCGGTAGAAATAACAGTTTTGCCATTCGCTGAATTGACCTTTAATTTATACGGAGCAAAATCAGCACCAGCCGGAAAATACCAACTTGTCGGAGTCGGATACCAATGCGACAAAGGTAAAAATTGCGAATTGACAGGTGATAATGAATTTAAACCGGAATTTGAACTTACTTTCAACTTGTAATTAACCGTAATTGTAATCAACTGATTCGGCGAAACTGAAGAAGTTCGTGTAACAATTTTTTGGAGATTCCTACTTCCATCAATCTTTTCCTGACTTTTTGCAAAATCAGCATTTGCTCCATTAACCTGCACATCCGAAACCGTCGCCTGTTCACTCAAACGCAATGAGATCGTTGAAGAGGCACTTTTACCTATATTCTTTAAATTCAAGATGGCTTTTACATTCAAATCCCGTTCAGTTGAATAATTTTGCGGAAGCGTTGCAGTTATGTCATATTTCTGAACTTCCCAAGTTAAAGAAATACGACCTTGAGCGTTTATAACCGCTGAAAAAAGTAAAATAAAAATAGCTGTAAAAACAAGTTTGTATCTGTGCATATATATTAATGTAAAAAGCGTCGGCTTAAATTAAACTAGAATTGATATTTCTTTATGTGATTGTAATAACCAAATGTTTGACGCTTACCGACAAATTCGGGATGCCTTTTTCAATTTATCAAGCGTCAGTTACTTCAAAGGAAACTTTATACCCATTTCACGAATCTTCAAAAGTGCTTCCGCATTTCCCATCGCATCATCAACAGGATTATGTGTATGATTCGTTTTTCTAAAACTTTTCCATTTTGAACCGGCAAAATAGTCTTTTACCAATCCCGTATAAATATCGCCGATTCTTCGCCCACTAAAACCAAACGGATTTTTTCCAAGGTAATAATGAAAATAATAATTTATCCATTGCCAATCAAAAGCTAAATTATCCGATATAAAAATTGGTCGCCCTTTCGAGTTTTCATTTATCCAATTTTCAAATCTCTGCATAACGACTTTCGGTTCTTCAAACTTCAAATGTTCTTCCCGACTAATTCCGCTGACTGCTAACGCCTCTTCAACCCATTCATCCGAAATCGGTTTCGTTTCACCATAAAAAGTTTTATCCAAATCGGCATCAACAACAACTGCACCAAACGAAACCATCGAATACTTATGCGGAATCGCTCCATCTGCTTCAACATCAACTACTATTAAGGACATTTTCTTTATTCCTCATTCACAAGTTCGTGAATCTGCTTCAATTTTCTAAGCAGTTTTTCCAGACGCTCAAGCGGTAACTGATTCGGTCCGTCGCTTGGAGCTTTAGCAGGATTATCGTGAACTTCCATAAACACCGCATCAAATCCGCAAGCAACACCTGCACGAGCGAAAGGTTCGATATATTCTGCTAGTCCACCTGTTGCTTTGCCAAGTCC
>JBGTHN010000318.1:0-5180 GCA_041746235.1 Pyrinomonadaceae bacterium
TGCCTGACGATCCGCCACCTGTTGCACCCGATTTTCAAGCTCCGATGCGTCCGCTTCCGAGTGCCGAAAGAATTGGCGTTGATAACACTAATCAATTGCCTCTGACTTTAGAACAAGCGATCGAAATGGCTTTGCAGAACAGCAATGATATTGACACGACACGCAACGATGTTCGCATCGCCGAGTTTAATCTGCGAGCAAATGAAGGAGTTTACGATCCACTTCTTAATTCGCAAAGTTATTACGAAAGTGCAACAACGCCGACTGCTTCAACTATCGGCGGTGCAACCAATGGTTCAGTTACACAAAAGCGTTTTTTCGGAACGGCGGGAGTTAGCGGATTTTCGCCATATTCGGGCGGTTCTTATTCGGCGGATTTTAGTTCTTCCCGTTTTACGACAAGCAATCTCAACGCAACTCTTAATCCACAATATCCATCAGCTTTGACATTTTCCTATGTTCAACCGATCTTACGTGGAAGACGTTTTGATAATAATCGCCGCCAGATCGAAATTGCCAAGAAAAATCTGAGTCTGACCGATTCGCAATTTCGCCAACGTGCCATCGAAGTGGTCGCACAGGTCGAACAATCTTATTGGGATCTAACCTATGCACTGCGAAATTTACAGGTGCAAATTGATGCCGTAAAACAGGCACGCGAACAACTTGAAAGTAATCAAAGATTGGTTGCGAAAGGTGCTTTAGCTCCGATTGATATTGTTACCGCAAATGCACAGATCACCACATTTGAGCAAAATGTTTACATCGCACAAGAAGAAGTTACACGAGCGGAAAATAATTTAAAAACTTTAATGTTGGCTGATCGAACTGCTCCCGAATGGTCACGACCGATCACGCCGATCTCACAAATTAATCTGGATGCTCCACGAATCAGTTTAGAAGTTGCAACCTCCGAAGCATTGAAAAATCGCCCCGAAATCTCGCAACTGCAAACAAGTTCCGAGATAAACAAAATTGACGAGCGTTATTTCCGAGATCAAACAAAACCGCAAATTGATTTATATGGAACTTACACATCGCAAGGTTTAGCGGGAAGTGAAACGCCACGTTCAACAACTGTTCCGCAGAATCTGGTTGGCGGTTATTTCAATTCACTCGGAAATTTGATCACTCAGGATTTTCCGACATATCAGTTTGGAGTTCAAATAACTTTGCCGTGGGGAAACCGCACTGCAAAAGCAAATCTCGGACGAACTTTGGCACAATCGGATCGCATTAAAAATCAACAGGCACAAGCCGAGCAAATTATAGAAGCCGAAGTTCGCAATTCTTTGCAGGCATTACGTTCTGCCGAAGCACGTCTTACTGCTGCATCTGCGACACGCAAATCTGCCGAACAAATTTACGAAAGCGAACAACGTCTTTTCCGTGCCGGAACAACGACTTTTTATCTCGTCTTGCAAAGGCAAACCGAACTCATTACCGCTCGCGGACGCGAACTGCAAGCCCAAACCGATCTAAATAAAGCGATTTCCGAATTTCAACGTGCTACCGGAACAACGCTGACGGCAAATAATGTAAATATCGATGACGGGAAATAAGGGAAGGATGAAGGATATTTAAAGGATGAGGGCTGAAGGATGAAGGATGAAATAAGAATGACTAACTTTCATCCTTCATCCTTCATCCTTCATCCCTCAAATCAGTGGTATTTCGGAACGCTCGGATCAACTTGGTCTGACCAAGCCGTGATTCCGCCGATGAGATTCGACATATCGCCTTCAAATCCCGCTGCTTGCAAAAATTCGATCGCTTTCGCACTTCGTCCGCCGCTTTTGCATTGCATCACGATCGGTTTTGAAGCATCGAGTTCATCCATACGCTGAATAATTTCGCCGAGCGGAATCAATTTTGAACCTTCGATCTTCGCAAACGCATATTCATCCGGCTGACGAACATCGATCAACTGAAAATCCTCTCCTGCATCCATTTTTTCCTTTAATTCGGTAACTGTAATTTCTTTCATTTTATTCTCCTGAAAATCATTTATTAGAATAAAGAAAATTTAACAGGGATGGACGGGATAGACAACTTGACTAAAGGGTGAGCGTCCCACTTGCTAAAAACAGGAAACGCGAAAATTGACGTTAAACTTTGAGTTGCCGAAAATCTAATGAAATTGCAAGTTCATCTATACAATGCGATCTTCGAATTCCAACGTGCCACCGGAACAACGTTAACTGCAAATAATGTAACCGTTACCGACGGAATAAATTTAACAAAATCTTCCCGCCGCACGGACATTGTTTCCATCAAAACATCCGTTAAAACTGAAAATAAATAAATTGTTTAATGACGGAATTCTGACGCGAGACGCAGTGCAACCTGTCATAAAGCATTTATAAACTGCATTTTTCCGTTAACGACAAGCCGCATTACAACTTTCCGCAACCGTTTCTTAAAAGGGTCTTCTGGTAATGGCAATTCTTGTGACTTGTTTCATTTCCTTTTCGGTTGGCGTGTAGCCATAAATCTTTGTCGGTTCACCGATTTCGGGCGAGCCGATGTTCGCGTTAAAACTAGCTTCCTTGACCTTAATACCGTCTGCATCGTAAAAAGTAAGATACCACTCAAAAACATTGGTTTTCTTCTTCGCTTTGACGAGGAGATTGAATCTGCCGAGGCTGAACTCGTAGTCCGATCTGACGATTTCAAAATATTTTTCCATTTCGGAAAAATCCGGTTTCGGGAAACCGTTTTCGTCCCGTTCAGCTGCCTTGTCGGTCGTCTGATTGTCGTTTTTCACGTCCGTCGGGTTATCTTTGGCAGGCGTGTCCAATGTCGCTTTTACGCTGCCCGGCGGAAAGACTTTCACGGAATCTTTGACGGTGATGTCGCTCAGCCCGCACATCCATTGACCGAAACCGTTTTTGTAACATCGCCCGTCGGCTTTTGCTTCGTCAGACAAAAGGCAGCTTTTTTCCGGCGGATTGGCAGTTGAAAGGGTGCATTGATACTTTTTGTAACTGCCGCGAATCGGATAAATCAGAAAATCCACATCAATGTCGGAAAAATTGCCGCCGGCGTTCCGATTGTATGGCGAGCCTTTACCGATTTGCGTTACCTTCACATCATCAACCAAATAAAGCGTTTCAATGCCGGCTTCGTGTTCACTGTTACAGATAACTGACTCGACGGCTTCAGCAACAGTCGGTGCTTTGCTTTTCGATGCGGCTTCACTACACGGTCGCGGATCGCGTGCGTTATACTTTTTACCAATGCCATTTTGTGCGAAAATAGAGCCGAACGCACTCAAAATAACGAAAGCAGCGATCATTATCAGCAGTAACGACTGAATGCGTTTGTTGATTTGTTTGTTCATTTTGTTTCTCCTGTTTCTTATAAATTGAATTTTTAGTTTCCTGAAATCGTCTTCATCTTGTAATGCGACAAAATTTAGAAAAACGGCTCAAAAAAATCTTTTTTCCTCTCTTTTAATTTCTGACAATTAAGGAAACATTTGACTCACAATCAAAAAGAACACACCCATCAAAGCGAAAAATCCGCCGACAAAGCCGAAAATTATCAAGCCGAACCAGAGCTGAAACGGTCTTCCTATAATCGCTTTTTCCGGCTGATGCGATTCGTAATAAACCGGCACGTTTTCGCCGACTTTGTAATTACTCCAACTGTTGGAAGTCTGTGGCGTGTAATCAACTGTGCGTCCGTCGGCGGTCTGAAAACGCACTGTCGGTTTGTATAAAGTGTTTCTCGAAGAGTAACCCGATGAATTGGATTGCCGCATCCCCAAACTTTCTTCGACATTCATCACCACGCCCGTCGTTTTGGCAGAGCGTTTGATCTTAAATATCTTTCTCAACAGCAAAATAAAACTCACCGCAAAAAACGACGATCCCATCAGAAGCATTCCGCCGCCGACAAGTAAAGGAACATAATCCATAGAATTTTTCATAATAAAATTTTACCGTGTGAAATTTGTTATTTTCACTTTGGTCTCAATTATTTTGCATAATCCGAATCAAGACCGTTTCACCTGACGCAAAATTTATAGTTAATTCGGCTTCACGGTTAGTGCCGAAAAAAGCTGTTGTTCCGTCCGAAAATTCAAAACTCGTAATGCCTGTGTGATAAAACACCTGCCCGCCGTCGAACACCATAACCGAGCCGGAAAAATCCTCCGGGTGCAGTCTGAGATTGGGCGGCTCGGCGATCAAATTCAAAATATCGGCAATCTTTTTACTTGCTTCCTTAGTCCACATAAATCCACTTTTTTTAATACTGTTCGGTTACATCTTCCCAACGGGATTTAGGCAAAGTGTTTTTCTCACCGAAACAAACGCAGGTGTTTTTGCTCTTTACCGTATAGCACATAAATATGTTGTTTTCGTATCTGTTGCGGAAGGTTTTTCCTTTGCCGAGATTGTCATTGCGATAAAACACATCGAAAGCTGCGTTACGCTTTATCCGGCTCTCGTAAATGTGTAAGCCCATTCGCCAAAGCTGTTGATATAAAACTTGCAGTCGTCATACCATTCTATTTCTTTATCAGAATCCGTGTAATGCTGAATGACCGTGTATTTAACGCGAACCGGATAATAAATATCGCTGCGAATTCCATCAATTTTGTCCTGCTCGCTCGGTGTTTCGGGCTTTCCGAATTTTATGGATTCAAAAGTAACATCAATCGAATTCGGACCAGTTGTGCCGATTGCCCCTTCTTGCCCCTTTGTAATTAGTTGTTTAACTATTGCCTCGGTTAATTTGCCCGAACCTGCATTATTTGTTTCGGTTGAACTATCCGAACTTTCATTGTTTTTGTCGGAATCTATTCCGCCGTCTTCTTTACCACATTGGAAAGCCGCACCGAATAAAATTGCCAAAACGATAGCGATGGTTGTAAAATTTTTGTTCATATAATTTTCTCCTAAATAATTTTTCTTGTTTTGTAATGCGACAAAGCACATAAAAACGGCTCATATTTTTTATTCTTTTATCAACCGTTTCCGGCGGAGTTTGATCGTTGCAGGAATTGAGCCGAACAAAGGTCAGCACAAGTCCGCGTCCAATTCCATAGTGCCGCACCGCTTGAATAGAATAATCCGAACAGGTCGGACGAAAGCGACAAACCACAAAGCCTTTTAAGAGCGGTCTGCCAAAAGTCTGGTAGATGTGGACAAATCCGATATAAACACGAGCCG
>JBGTHN010000319.1:0-5103 GCA_041746235.1 Pyrinomonadaceae bacterium
TCGATTACTTCCCGCCAACTCTTGAAGGCTCGTGATAATCTCCATATTCAGGATATTTTATCGTTTCAAAACTTCCCGGGCGTATGTTTTTTGTTAGAAGTTCTAAAGCATCCTTTAAAACCTTCTTTTGTAAATCTTTCATATTCGGTTTCCCCAAAGAATTCCCGATTTTGAAACCGTCCGGATACAAAGCTCTCGGCGGACGCATTTGATTTGAAACTTCGGGGCTAACAGTAATTAATACAGTTGGAGTTCCACGCATTTCAATTTCTCTTTGAACCGCTACGACCGTGCGGTGACAAACGTTTGGTCAACCACCCGTTAAAATAACTGCATCGGCTCTTGAACCACGATCAATTTCATCGGCAATTTGCGGGGCGGTTTCGTCATACATCTGTTTAAGTCGCATCGTATAACCCATATATCCGATGTGCTTTCGTGCAATTCCATCTATAAAACCTTCTTCGACCAATTCTTGCAAAATATCTATCGGAAAAACCACGTTTATATCTGCATCTGCATCTGCGTGATCGTAGTGATGATGCGTAACCATTAGATCGGACGATTGAACATTCTCGTCCATTATACGATATGACAAATCACCCAATTCATCTGCAATATTAAAGGCATCTTGATCTTTTCGATGAACTCCAGCCGCAGTAACGATGGAAATCGTCGCTTTATTTAATTCCTTTTCAAATGGTGTAAAGGGGACGCATTTTCTTGAAAATGCTGACATAATTTATCCCTTAACCTTGCTAACTATTGCATAAATCCCCAAACCGAGTGCTGCACCGAGTCCGCCACCAAGTCCGCCACCAATTGCACCGCCAATTCCTAAAACAAATTGAACAAAAACCATCCCGATTAATACACCTATTGCGATACAAATTATTTGAACTAAATTAATTCCCTGCTTCTCTTCTGCCATAATTTCCTCCTATTGTAATAAGACTAAGGGCGTTTGAGTTCAAGTCAAAAACTTAATCCACAAACACCCTTAATCTCGTAAACCCTTAATTTTACAAATTTTTCAGAACATCAAAAAGTTCTTCATTATCTGGAACATCACTAATCTCGTGAATATCTATATAAGCAACTTTTCCTTCCTTATCAACGATAAATAAAGCCCTTTCACTTATTCCGGCTTCTTCCCGATATGCACCGTAACTTTTTGCAACTTCACCTTTCGGATGAAAATCTGCGAGTAGGTCATAGCTAATTCCACCGAGTGATTTTGCCCACGCACCGTGGCTATAAACTGAGTCAATTGAAATACCCAAAACTTGAGCATCATATCCTTCAAAGCGTTCTTTATCAGCTTCAAAGGACGGCATTTGAACCGTTCAAGTTGATGACCAATCAAGCGGATAGAACGTGATCACTACATTTTTGCCCCGTAAATCCGAGAGTTTCACCTTTGTATCCTTATCAAGATGCGTCGGTAACTCGAAATCGGGAGCCATATCTCCAACATTTAACATTAGATTTTTAACTCTCCTTTATTTTTTTATTTTTATTAAATAGAACTTTTTAAGAGTAGCTTTTAACAAAAGTTATTTCAAGTTTCAAAAAAACTGTCTGAAACTCCAAGAATCCAAGAACTTAAACGTGTAAATAAAAACAGATTAAGTTGAGAATTTTTACTTTTTACTTTTTACCTTCTATTTTTTCGCCATAATCGTTTGAATTAATTTCGCCGCATCGGGCAAAGCATCAATCGCTTTTAAAACTTGCGGATCATTTTCCAGAAAAACCTGTTGTCCCGCTTCACCGGAATAAGTTGCGGTTGCAACCTGTTCACGAATGCGTGATCTTGAATATTTTTCCTGACTTTTTATGTTTGCTTCGGTTAGACCATTTTCAGCATCAGCAACCGCATAGGCAATAAATTTGTTTAGCAGATCATCCGATATTTGAAATTCATCCGGTTTTACTGTAAGTGCATAAGTTTGTTTCTCTGTTTTGAATGATTCAAAACCTTTTACTTGTCCGGCGACCAATTCACGCACAAAGAAAAATGTTGCTTCATTGATTCTGGCACGAAGCGGTGTATATGCGAGGCTCGGTGCTTTCAAATCAGGTTCTATTCCACGTCCACCGTAAAAGATTCTGCCACCTGCAGTTTTAACAGCTTCGCCCTTTGGCTTAGGTTTTTCTTCAATGTTATTTTCTTCATTTTCAACATCTTCGGCGGTTACGTGCGTGTAATATTCATAGATCGAACCACTCGAATAATCTCTCTGAAGCGAGCGTCCATAAGGCGTGTAATATCTTGCAGTCGTTAAAGTCAAACCTGTTCCAAATGGCAAAGGGAAAATCTTTTGCACTAAACCTTTTCCAAAACTTTCACTTCCCACAACCAAACCACGTCCATAATCTTGAATTGCACCTGCGACGATTTCCGAAGCCGAAGCAGAACCGCCATTGATCATCACAACTAATGGAAAATCATTGACAGCATCACCGACAGCTCTTAAATCTCTGAATTGAGCATCATTCGTTCGACCTTTTACTGAAACAACCGTTTGACCTTGAGGAACAAAACGGCTTGTAACTTCGATCGCTTGAGGTAACAAACCACCTGGATTTCCACGCAGATCAAGCAAAATTTTATTCATTCCTTGCTTTTTCAAATCCGCAATCGCCTGGTCAAGTTCCAATGCCGTCGTTTCTTGAAATCCGCCAGATAAACCAATATAACCGACATTATTTTTGAGCATAAAATAATTTCGGATAGACGGAAGCGGAACACCGCCACGTGTGATCGTAAAGTCAATCGGTTTTTCTTCACCCGCTCTGGCAATTTTAATATTAACTTTCGTGCCTTGTTCACCACGAACATTTTCCGAAACTTCCGCACCGGACCAATCTTTTGCATCTTTTCCTTCGATCTCAACAAATTTGTCGCCAAAACGGATTCCACCTTTATCAGCGGGCGTATTTGGAATTACCGATTGAACATAAACGCCGTCTCTGTGTCGAAAAATTGAAACACCGATTCCATAAAATTGGGATTGCTGTTCTTCATAGAGTTTTCGGAATTCATCGCGAGTGAAAAATGATGAATGCGGATCAAGCGTCCAAAGCATTGATTGAATCGAGGAATCCAGCATTTTTTCACGTTCGATCTTAGTAATGTAATTTTTATCAATTAATTCAACAGCTTCGCTAAAATCATCAGTAACACTTTGATTTGTTATTGCAGAATTTGCCGAAGATTTTTCCGGTAATTTACCGAATATACCACCAACAATTGATCCAACGCCGATTAAAATTATTGCTAGAATTAAAAATTTATTTCTCATATAAATAATACCTATCAAAAAAATATAACATATTTGAGTGTCTTTTTCGTCAAAAAAACAATACTGTGTAAAGATTCGATTTACAAAATCCCGTCAAACATTTACCATATCTGATTTAATATGAGCAAATCACTGTCCATAATTATTCCCGCATATAACGAAGAAGCACGACTCGGCAAAACCGTTCGTGATATTTTGGATTATATCAATACCCAAAACTTAGACGCGGAATTGATCGTTGTTGATGACGGTTCAAGTGACAAAACAATTAATGTAGCCAAAGAAATTTTCAAAGAATTCCCCGAAATAGATACAAAAGCAATAGGCTATGATGAAAATCGGGGCAAAGGTTTTGCCGTAAAAACAGGTTTATTGTCCGCAACCGGAAAAATCGCCCTTTTCACCGATGCAGACCTTTCCACGCCGATCGAAGAATTGCCGAAACTTATCAAACCGATCGAAAACAATGAATGTGATTTAGCATTCGGCTCACGAGCATTAGACCGTAGTTTGATTGGAGAACGTCAACCTTGGCGACGCGAACAAGGTGGAAAAGTCTTCAATCTATTCGTTCGCCGTCTAACAAAATTACCTTTTTGGGACACGCAATGCGGATTTAAAGCGTTCAATATGGAAAAATTCCGTCCGCTTCTAAAAGTTATGCAAATCGAAAAATTCGGATTCGATGTCGAATTTATCTACGTTGCATATCACACCGGATTAACGCTGAAAGAAATTCCTGTCCGTTGGAATAACGACGAACGAACAAAAGTAAGCATCTTCCGTGATAGCCTTAGAATGTTCAACGAAGTCCGTGAAATTCGCCGAAATGCAAAACAAGGAATTTATGGTAAAATTTGATATTCGGAATGAAAAAAGTTTTTTTAAATAGAACGCGAATTTCGCAAATAACGCAGATTAACACGGATTTATTATAAAAAATAATCAGCGAAAACCCGTCTAATCAGCGAAATCCGTGTTCTATTTCTTATCTGAAATTTGAAATCTGCATTAATATGACTGCAAAATTAAACGTAAACATTGACCACGTTGCCACAATCCGCGAAGCACGTAAAACCATCGAACCAAGCATTATCACCGCCGCCGTTATCTGCGAACAAGCAGGTGCAGACGGAATAACAGTTCACATTCGCGGCGACCGTCGGCATATACAAGACCGAGATATTGAACTGCTTCGAGATGTCGTTACTACATATCTAAATGTCGAATTGGCAACAACCGAAGAAATGCTAAAAATCGCGGTTGATACAAAACCTGACGCTGTTTCATTAGTTCCCGAAAACCCGAACGAAATTACAACCGAAGGCGGATTGGATGTCGTCAAACATCTCTCAAACGTCCGTGCGATGGTCAATAAATTGCGAAATGCAGGAATTTTTGTAAGTGCATTTGTTGATCCGGTCATTGAACAGATCGAAGCCTGTCAATCAATCGGCATCCAACAAGTCGAACTCTGCACAGGCGAATACGCGGAACTTACGCTCGGCTCAAAATCCGCTCACGGCGAAGGTACCAGAAATGCCGCCAACGAAATAAAACGAATCCACGATGCCGCCGTCCACGCCCACGGACTCGGTTTAAAAGTCGCCGCCGGACACGGTTTAACCTATCGAAATGTCGGAGCATTAGCGGGAATTTCAGAAATAACAGAATTTAATATCGGACACAATATTATCTCTCGTGCTGTTTTTACGGGATTATATAAAGCGGTAGAAGAAATGATCGAGAGAATTAAATTTTCGTAAGGAACTTTTTTTGAAAAAATGGTGTCTAA
>JBGTHN010000320.1:0-7172 GCA_041746235.1 Pyrinomonadaceae bacterium
TCCGTTGCCTTTTCAAGCAAAATACCTGCTCCACGTTTTGAAACAAGATTCACAGTTCCCGCTTCTTGCGGCATCGGAGGAGTTGTGGCATCTGCAATTATCGGCAGATGACAGGCAAGTGCTTCAAAAGTTGTCAAACCACCAAGTTTTGAGATCATCAAATTTGCCGACTGCATAATTTTTTCGATCTCATCCGAATATCCGAGAACTTTGACCGGAAACTTTGCTGTTTTAGCGATCTTTTCCGCTTCTAGTTTTAATTTTTCATTTTTTCCGGCAAGAAAGATCGCCTGAACATCCAATTCACCTTTGACCAATTCCTTAAAAATCTGAGGAATATTTCCACCACCAATATATCCTGCATTGACGAAAACCGTAAATTTATCCTCGTCTAAACCAAATGCCTTTCGAGCTTCTTTCGCATCAGATTCATCAATTGGAGTAAATTTCGCATTGATCGGCATTCCCGATATTTTTATCTTTTCCGGCAAAATCCCGTAATCAATTAGTTGCCGTTTTGCGTCTTCATTGGCGACAAGATAAAGCGAAACCTCTTCACACGCCCAACCTTTCCAAAAACCGTAACAAGGATCAGTTACAACAGTTACAAGTGGAATTTGGTCGGCTAAATTTAATTCTCTTAAAATGCGTGCAAAAATGTGTTGAGTCAAAGGATGAACGCTAACGACGATATGCGGACACCATTTTTCAAACTGCTCTTTGCAAAAAACAATACATTTATTCAAAAGATATGAACTCTTTTCTGGACGAAAACGATTTACGACCCAATAGAGATATTTCATCCAATGCTGTTTATTTTTTAGGATCCAATTATAACCCCGAACCATTTTATCCGTCAGATGATGCGAATCCTCAACAGCTTTAACAATTCTCACAACAGCAGATTCGCCCTTCCAAAATTTATGAACTCCTTCAGCGATAGCTTGAGCGGCGGAACGATGTCCGCCGCCCGTATCTGATGATATTATGAGAATTTTTGGATTATTTTGTTGCATTAAATAGTTTTGATTTCTAATTGCTTACAAATTGCTTTTGCCGTAAAATCTGAAATCTCGTTATGTATTGGAACAGAAGTTCTTTTTCCCATTTTTGGGTTTTCCCAAATTGAATGACTTCCACCTTCACGCCTTAAAATACAACCTTCTGATTTCAAATGTTTAATTAACCTACGCCGCTTCATAAATTGGCTCTGGAATAATCTTGATTTTCTGAGCCGCCTCCAAAATTAAATGAATTGGCTCTTCCAAATCAGAATCTTCTGAAGTAATTTCTGAATTAGGAATTGGTAAAGGTTCGCCCATTAACAAATTAGTTTCAGCCATATCAACTAAAGCATCTGCCAATAAACGACGAGTTTCTTGTAAATCTTTTCCGCAAGTTATTACACCCGCAAAATCTAAAATCTCACCGTGAACCCCATCATCTAAAAATTTATACATTGCCTTATAAGTCAACATAAATCCTTACGCTTATACACCAACTTTTTCGCCTTGCGGCATATTTTGTTCAAGTTTCTTGCTCGCTTTTTTCATTTGACGTTCAAGTTTTTTGATCTTAACAAGATGCTGTTTATTAAACGGCAAACTTGGATAATAGCAATTCGATTCGTGTGTGCAGAAACAACCGTTTTGAGCTTTCTGACGGCGTGCTTCCATTGCCGGAGAAGTCCAGATTTTTTGGAAATCCCAATCATAATCACGTAAATTCGCAACTTCCGATAAGTTTTCGCAAGATGAAATTGTTCCTTCATCATAAATTACCGCACCTGCTGAACCTGCAAAACAAGTTAATTGTGCTTCGCCGGTTTCTTTGGTTTTAGCGATCAGATCGTGCATATAAATATCAACAGCCGCTTTGAAAAAGCCCGATTTTCCGCCGTAATTGTTTTTGATTGCAGAATTTTTCACGTCTTCCAGAATCATATGCGAAAGTTCAGCATATTTATTATGGTCAAACTCCAATTCTTTCGGATCGTTTGATGGAGGGCGTATGTAATTGATGTTGATCTTGTCTGGTTTGAGATCGTATTTTAGGAAATCATACCAATCGAAAATAGTTTCCTCATTTGAAGCCATCACGCAAGTGCAGGTTTGAACGTCCAGATTCGGATATTCTTTTTTCATTTCCTGCAAAGTTCTCGCCGTATGAATCGCTTTGTCCCAACTTCCCTCTTTTTGACGAATTTTCTCGTGCGGTTCTTTCATTCCGTCAATTCCGAGTGCAACAGTTACATTCAAATTCGGATTTTCTTCCAAAATTCTTGTAACATCAGGGAAAATTCGCGGATGAATCTGTCCGTTTGACATTAAATAAACCGAATCAAGTTTGTTGTTGCGATAAAAAGCGTTACAAATTTCGGGTAAATCTTTGCGTGTAAAAGGTTCGCCGCCGGCGAGAACCAAAACACCCAAATTTCCGCCCAAAGTTTCAGAGATTTGTTCAATCTCATTAGTTTTCATCATTAACTTTTTACGCGGACGATCATTTAGTTCATCCGTAAAAAAGCAGTGCGTGCAACGCATATCGCAAACCGATGTAACCAAAATGTTCAGAAAAACAGGCGAAATCGTCTGTCCAACTGCCATTTTTGCGTATCTTTTAAATATTTCTTTTGTTGTAAAATCCATTATAATTTCCTTTTTTCAAAATAACTTAAGTTATTAAGATGCAAGTTTTACTCGCAACGTAACATCTTATCTTATTGCAAATATTTGGGCAAGGTGATTTGCTGTAAGTCGTTAGCTGATAGCTGTCAGCTTTTTTGCTAGAATAAAGTTATGTTTCGCAGAGTTTATTTAGACAATTCCGCAACTACGCCGATTGATAAAGAAGTCGTCGAAGCGATGTTGCCATTTTTGACCGAAAAATTCGGTAATGCTTCGAGCATACATTTTTTTGGTCAAGAGGCTCGCGGTGCGATTGATAAAGCACGGCATCAAGTCGCCGATCTGATAAATGCCAAGCATAATCAGATCATTTTCACTTCGGGCGGCACGGAAAGTAATAATCTTGCTATTCGCGGACTTTGCGAGATGAACGAGAAATATGGCAATCACATAATCACTTCAAAGATCGAACATCCGGCTGTGATAAATGTCTGCGAAAAATTGGAAGAAAAAGGATTTGAAGTAACTTATTTGCCTGTCTATGAAGATGGAATAGTTCGTATTGAAGATGTCGAAAATGCAATTCGTGAAGATACGATCTTAGTTTCGATAATGACCGCAAATAATGAGATCGGCACAATTCAACCAGTCAAAGAAATCGGCGAAATCGTCAGAAAGCATCGGGAAAACGGCAACAAAATCTGGTTTCATACTGACGCAGTTCAAGCCGTCGGCAAAATTCCCGTTGATATTGAAGAAATAAATTGCGATATGCTTTCGATCTCTGCACACAAAATTTACGCTCCAAAAGGTGCGGGAGCATTATTTGTAAAACGTGGTGTGCGTATAAAACCACAAAATCTTGGCGGACATCAAGAAAGAGAATTTCGTGGTGGAACTGAAAACGTCCCAACGATCGTCGCTTTTGGAAAGGCTTGTGAATTGGCAAAAAATAATCTACAAGATAATTATCAACATTTAACAATTTTGCGTGATAATTTTGAAAAAGGCGTAAAAGAAATAATTCCCAAAACTATTATTAACGGAAATCAAGATAAACGTCTGCCAAATATCTCAAACATAACTTTTAGATTTGTTGAAGGCGAAGGGATTTTAATAAATTTAGATATGCAAGGCGTTGCTGTTTCGACAGGTTCGGCGTGTTCTTCGGGAAGTCTTGAAGCCTCGCCAATAATTCTTGCACTTGGACAAAAAGAAGATTTAGCCCGTGGTGCAGTTCGCTTTAGTTTCGGAAAAGATAATACAAACGAAGATGTTGAATATATTTTAGAAATTCTGCCGAAAGCAGTTGCGAATTTAAGAAAACTTACTCCACAATATCGTAGCGTTTAATGCTATTTTATATAGAATGATTAGCAAATCATTTACAGAAGAATAAAACCACTAAACATTAACTTTAAAAATTAAAGATAAAATTATTCAATTATGGAATTTCTTGCAGACCCGCAAATATGGATCGCACTGGCAACTTTAACGCTCCTCGAACTTGTTCTTGGAATTGATAACATCATTTTTATTTCGATTCTTTCCGGCAAATTGCCCGAAGAACAGCAATCGAAAGCAAGATTTATCGGTTTATCGCTCGCCCTTGTAATGCGTGTGATTCTCCTCTTCTCGCTGTCGTGGATAATTGGTTTGACCGAACCTTTATTTTCAATCTTCGGCAAAGCGTTTTCGGGTCGTGATCTGGTTTTGCTGATCGGCGGATTATTCCTTATCGGTAAAAGTACGCACGAGATACACGGTTCGCTTGAAGGTGTCGAAGGTGAAAAATCAAAAAAGGTCTTCGCATCTTTTACAAGCGTTATTATCCAAATCACTTTGCTTGATATCGTGTTTTCGCTTGATTCGGTTATCACGGCGATCGGAATGGTCAAGGAACTTTGGGTGATGATCGTTGCGGTCGTAATTTCAATTGTAGCGATGATGTTTTTTGCAAATCCAATCGGAAAATTTGTGGAAAAACATCCGTCAATCAAAATGTTGGCACTTTCGTTTTTATTGCTGATCGGTTTCACGCTGACCGCCGAAAGTTTTCACGTCGAAATTCCAAAAGGATATATCTACGGTGCAATGGCGTTTTCAGTCTTTGTTGAAGTGCTAAATATGCAACTTCGCAAACGCGGAAAACCTGTTGATCTGCACGATGCTTATGTCGAAGATGTTGACGAGGAAAAATCGGAAGCCGTTTAATATTTTCAAAATAATTCACCACAGAGGCACAGAGGTATTGGAGTCTTTTAAAACAAGTTGAAAAATATTCAACGAAAACTCCCCTCCTTTCAAAGGGTGCCTGAAAGGCGGGGTGGTTGTTATAGTTTCATATCTACATAGCTGAAAGTTTATCCAACCACCCCGTCAGTCGAAACGACTGCCACCCTTTTCTAAGGAGGGGAGTTTTTTTTGTATTTAATTTTTTGTTCTATCACCGATGCTGAAAATTTATTAAGGAATAATAACGACGGTATAGTTCGGCGAATAATTGCCGAAGGTTTCGTTGTCTTTGATGTAGATGGCACGGATCTCGATCTGTTCGGCGGTGTCGGGTGTGGCGGGGACGACATCGAAAACACCGGGGCTTTTGTTGAGAAAGGCGGCGAGTTCCCAATTTCCGCCTTTGTGTCGGGCTTCGAACTTGATGGCGTTCATATCGAATCTGCGAAAATCCGCTTCGATGCGGAAGTTGGATTTTACACGCAATTTTAGTTCGGGTGAAGCGGTTTCCCTCGCCAAACCAGCTCCTTCAATAGAAATAATGCCCAACAGGTCGCCGTCCGCCAGAGTGTATATGGATTTTTGATTTTTGATGCCGTTAGCGATTTCGCGGATACGTTTTTTGATTCCGGTCGGAACATTTTCGGGAATATCGGGCGGTAAAGTCCAAACCGGAATGTTCGGTTGCGGTTGATTTAATTTTTTGTTGGCGATCTCATCTATATATTCGTCCAGCTGTTTTTTCTGTTGCTTGGTCGAATTTCTTGCTTCAACCCAATATTGAACCCATTCATTATCTTGAGCAATTTGAGCAACTGCCTCCGCACTTACATTGTATTTGGCGGCAACGGCAGGTAATTGAGCGGAAAAATTTGCCAACCAAACGGCAAATTCATCCCAATTTTGCGGAATGTAATCCTTATAAGACATTTGATAGTCCTCCTTTTTTTATAAAGTTATGTTTTTTTGCAGAAGGTCGTTTGAGCGTGTTTGGAGATAGTTAAAAGTCGAAATGACGGATTCTTCGATTTAAGCAGGAGAATTCATCAAATTTTCGGCATCATCCCTCGACGTTCGTGCGAGATTCTGTCAACTTTTAAGGCATTATCAAACGATTTTATTATTCTTGTCAAGACTTTTTTTAATGCCATTTTTTATTTTATTGGTGCCAATATTTTTTCTCACGTTACCAATATTGTTTTTATTGGTGCCAATATTATTTTCCACGTTACCAATATTTTTTCTCACGGCATCAATATTATTTTCCACGGCACCAATAAAATAAATATTGGCACCAATATTTTCTTCCACGACACCAATAATATTTTTATTGAACTCAATAAATTATTCCACGACACCAATATTTTTTTTCCACGACACCAATATTTTCGGTAATTGTTTGAACAACAAAAGTTTGGTCACCCATATTCCTTTTAAAAGTTGGAACGAAGGCAGGCTGCCTGCGTTCCTTTTATTTATACTTTTTGCTATTAAATTATGGACTTGATTATTTGCTATCTTTAAACAAAATAATTCATAATCTTGAAAAACATTCGGAGAGAAAAAAAATCTAATGCTGAAATCATTTTGTTCATTCTGCTTGCTGTTTGTATTTGCCATCCAATCGAGCGTTTTGATCTACGCCGAAACATCTGCGGACTTTGATCTAATTATTACCAACGCACGGATCATTGACGGAACGGGAAACCCCTGGTTTCGTGGTTCGATCGCGGTGAAAGACGGCAAAATTGTTAAAGTCGGAAATTTTGAAGCGAAAAATGCCAAACAAACATTTGACGCTCAAAATAAGATCGTCGCTCCCGGTTTTATAGACGTTCACGCACATACCGAAGGAATTTACAATAATCCAACGGCAGAAAATTTTATCAGAATGGGCGTTACATCACTCGTAACGGGAAATTGCGGCGGCTCAACTACAAAGGTCGGTGATTTTTTGGGAAAGATCAAAGAAACTCCTTTAGCGATAAATATTTCTACACTCATCGGACATAATTCAGTTCGCCGCGAGATCATGGGTTTGGACAATCGTCCGCCGACTCGTGAAGAGCAGATAAAAATGAACGAACTTGTTGAAAAAGCGATGCGTGAAGGTGCGGTCGGATTTTCGACGGGTTTGATCTATGTTCCGGGAACTTATTCAAACACCGAAGAAGTTGTCGAACTTGCAAAAGCGGCTTCAAAATACAGAGGAGTTTATGCCAGCCACATCCGTGATGAAGGCACAAAAGTTTTTGAAGCAATTACCGAAGCAATAAATATCGGCGAACAGGCAAATATGCCCGTCGAAAT
>JBGTHN010000321.1:0-6274 GCA_041746235.1 Pyrinomonadaceae bacterium
TCCACGCCGAACAGGGAAATCGCCAGACTTTGCGAAATTACGCCGCCCGATCTTGCGGTCGAATTAAATGTTCTACCGGTTCACGTTGAACATCTCGGTTCGATTGAAAATGTGGCAAAGGCAAAAGCCGAATTGGTTGAAGGTTTGAAAGAAAACGGAACAGCAATCTTGAATGCCGATGATTTTCGTGTGATGGAAATGCGAAAACTTCACGAAGGAAAAGTTATAACTTACGGAATCGAAAACGAAGCCGACATAAAAGCGGAGAATATCGAAATGAAGCGTTTTGGCGAGACACATTTTACATTAAAAACTCCTGACGGCGATGAGGTAGTTGTTTTCCAACTTTCCGGCAAACATAATGTTTTGAATGCATTGGCAGCATCGGCAGTGGGTTATTCATTTGGGATGACGGCAAAGGAAATCACAGATTCATTAAATTCAATGCAACCGCCAAATCAACGTGGTGAGATTCTTCATTTTGATGTAGGTTTTACGATCATTAATGATTCATACAATTCAAATCCGACGGCACTTTTGAAAATGGTCAACACTTTGAACGAAGGTGCAAAACCGGAAAATCGTAAAATTGTCATCGCCGGAGAAATGCTCGAATTGGGAAGCGACGAAAAAAACATTCATCGTCAAACAGGCAAAGAATTAGCGAACAGTGGAATAGATCTTTTGATCGGTGTCAGAAATCTGGCAAATGATTTGGTCGAATCTGCTAAGGAAAATGGTTTGGAACACGCATTGTTTTTTGAAAATTCGGAAGAAGCGGGTGAGTTTTTATGCGGTGAAATTAGAAAAGACGATTTAGTTTTAGTAAAAGGTTCTCGCGGTGTGAAAACCGAACAGGTTATAGAAAAATTGGTTAATAGTTTTGCGTTAAATGGACAGAATTAGTTTATTAGAAACAGACATCTGACCACTGAATTTATGCTTTATCATTTATTATACGAATTAATATTCAAGGCTTATGGAGGCACGAATGAATCGTTTCTCTTGAAAGGCTTAAATGTGTTTCAATACGTAACTTTTCGCACCGCTTGGGCAACGATAACAGCACTATTAATTTCACTTTTGCTTGGCGGCAAAGTTATCAAGAAACTTAAAGCACTTGAGGTCGGGCAGGAAATACGCGAAGAATTATCAGCCGAACATCAAGCCAAAAAAGGCACGCCGACAATGGGCGGAGTTTTGGTCTTGTTAGCAGTTTTTGTTTCGACACTACTTTGGGCAAGACTCGACAGCATTTATTTATGGCTTGCAGTGATTTCGACACTTGCATTCGGAGCGATCGGTTTTGTTGATGATTACATCAAGATAGTCAAAAAACGCAGTCTTGGTTTAACTGAAAGACAAAAACTTATATTGCAGTTAGCAACCGCAGTTTTTGTTTGGGGTGTTTTATATATTGCCGCAAATTACCCTTGGAATCTGAGTATTCCTTTTTTCAAAGCAACGGCAATTCCAAATGGAATTTCCTATATTCCGCCGATAGTTTATTTGATCTTTATAGTTTTTGTTCTACTCGGTTCATCAAACGCCGTTAATTTGACGGATGGAATGGACGGTTTGTGTATCAGCGTTACGTTTATAGCAATGTCGGCTCTGACCGGATTAACCTATGTTGCCAGCGATGGTCGTTGGTCAAAATATCTCGACATCACACACAAACCCGAAGCGGCGGAATTAACAGTTTTTTGCGGTGCGATGGTCGGAGCAAGTCTCGGTTTTCTTTGGTATAACGCCCCAAAAGCAGAAGTTTTTATGGGTGATGTCGGTTCACTTGCCATCGGCGGAGCTTTAGGAACAGTCGCCATTTTAACGAAGCAAGAATTTATGCTTCCATTTATTGGTGGGATTTTTATTATTGAAGCAGTTTCGGTAATTACGCAGGTTGGCTATTTCAAATTCACAAAACGCACGACGGGAACAGGAAAAAGAATTTTTCGTCAAGCCCCGATTCATCATCATTTTCAAATGGGCGGAATGAGCGAACCAAAAGTCGTATTTAGATTTGTAATTGTGGCGATCTTATTCGCTTTACTTAGTTTATCAACTTTGAAACTCAGATAACTTTTTACCGCAGAGACGCGAAGACACAGAGATTGAAATTTTGGAAATTAAAGGTAGAAAAAGTTTGGTTCTTGGGGCAGGAAAATCCGGTGTTGAATCGGCAAAATTTTTGGCACAAAAAGGTGCAGTTGTTGCTTTGCATGACAAGAAAGAGATTGATAAATGGTCGGATGAAGCACGTTCTTTGAAAGAAAAATATAATGTCGGTTTGATGGACGGAAATTTGCCTTCGTGGTTGCTCGATCAAATTGATCTGGTCGTGATTTCGCCGGGCATTCCGAAATCGGTAATTCCGGCGAGATATGTTGACCGAAAAGACGGCGAAGTTATTGGCGAAGTTGAACTTGCTTATCGTTTTATGAAAGGTCGAATCGTTGGGATTACAGGCTCGAACGGTAAAACGACGACGACAAGTTTGATCGGTGAATTATTAAAAAATGCGGGAATTGAAACGCAGGTTGGAGGAAACATCGGCACAACACTTTTGTCTTTGGCGGAAAGTTCGACAGATGAAACTTGGACGGTAGCGGAACTTTCCAGTTTTCAACTTGAAACGATCAAAGATTTTCGCCCGAATGTCGGGATTTGTTTGAACGTAACGCCGAATCACATGGACAGATACGATCTTTTTACCGATTATGCCGCTGCGAAACATCGTCTGTTTATGAACCAGACAAATGAAGATTTGGCGGTTTTGAATGCCGATGATGAGATAACGAATTCGTGGGCAAGCGGTTTGAAGGCAAAGGTAACACTCTTTTCAACGAGCAAAGAATTGGACGAAGGCTTGTTTTTGCGTGGTCGAGATTTGGTTTGTCGTGCGAATGGAAAAGAAAAGGTTTTGACAACTAGAGATGATATGACGCTTCGTGGACTTCACAATGTCCAGAACATTTTAGCGGGACTTGCGGCGGGATTAGCTTGCGGTGCTTCGCCGGATTCGATGAAAGAAACGATTCGGGAATTTAAAGCGGTCGAACATCGGCTTGAGTTTGTTGATGAAATTGAAAATGTAAAGTTTTATAACGATTCAAAAGCGACGAGCGTTGATGCGACTTTGAAAGCACTTGAAGCCTTGGGCGAAGAAGATGGCAAGATAGTTTTGATTCTCGGCGGACTTGGAAAAAATGCTCCGTATCAACCGCTTGCGGAATTGATCGAATCGAAAGTTCGCAAGTTGGTTTTGATCGGCGAAGATGCGGATAATATTGAATCTCAGCTTAAAAATTATGCTGAAATTATTCGTGCTGATTCAATGCAAGATGCTGTTGTTAAAGGATTTGAAAATGCGATAGGTGGCGATTCGGTTTTGCTTGCTCCGGCGTGTGCGAGTTTTGATATGTTCAAAAGTTACGAAGAACGCGGCGAAGTTTTTAAAGGCGAAGTTGCAAAATTAAATGCGAGATCGCAAGCAGGGGAAGCGTAATGAAGATTTATTTAATAATGTTTTTTGCAGTTTTCGCCTTTGTGCAAACTCAGGCACAATGCGGAAAAAAGAACACCGAAAAGCCAAAAGAAGAAAAAACGATGGCGAATGAAGACGTAAAATTTAAGGATTTGCCCGATGGTGTGAAATTAGATGATGAAGTTCGTGTTGATGAATTTAATGATAAGGGCGAAGTCGTTTCGTACAAAGTCATTACAGTTGAAAAAAAATTAAGAGAAATTGGTGCGAAATATGTTGATAACAAATTAGTTGATAAAGACGGCATGGAAATTCGTTTTTACAAACCGCCCGTTCGCGGTGCTTCGCAAGGTTTTGAAGAAGACGAAAAACAACGAAAAAGAGATGAGAAAGAGTTTGCCGAGTTGAAAGAAAAATTTACGGTGATAGAGATTTATGTGAATCGTTTGAAGGCTTTATAAGAAAAGAAGCTAACAGCTAAAAAGCTATTAGCAAAGAGCTAAAAAATGGCTAAAAAACTACGAATAGATTGGTTTATGTTTGCGATAACGGCGGCGTTGGCGTTGTTTGGTGCGGTAATGGTTTACAGTGCATCGGCAATGATCTCGCTTCGTGAAACAAACAGTCAGACTCAATTCGCATATTTTTTTAAGCAGTTCGGTTTCACGGTCGCCGGTTTAGCCATAATGTATGCGACGAGTAAAATCCATTATAAATGGTATCAGCATAAATTAGTTGTTTATGGGATTTTGGCGGTTACAGTCTGTTTATTAATTGCCGTTTTTGCATTTCCCGAAATCAATGGAGCAAGACGTTGGATACGGTTTCCCGGAATCTCTTTTCAGCCTTCGGAATTTGCAAAAGTCGCTCTACCGATATTTTTAGCTTATTTTTTGACAAAGAATGAAAAGTTCGTCGGTGAAATACGCGAAACAGTTTTGCCTTGTGTGGCAGTTTTAGCGGTTTTATGTGGATTGATATTTCTTGAGCCTGATCTTGGAACGGTCATTGTTTTGTGTGCAGTTTTTGTGAGCGTATATTTTGCTGGCGGTGCAAAGATACTTCATTTGGCGGTTGTCAGCACAGTTTTATTGGTGTCGGGTTTTTTGGCTTTATTTCTTGCACCTTGGCGATTTGAACGTCTGATCGCATTTGTTGATCCATTTGCAAAATCCGAAACTTCGGGGTATCAAGTCGTGCAATCACTTTATGCGATCGGTTCGGGCGGAATTTTCGGCGAAGGTTTTGCACGCGGACAGCAGAAACTTTTTTATCTGCCGTATCCATATTCGGATTTTATTTTTGCCGTTGTCGGAGAGGAATTTGGACTTGTCGGAACGCTTGCAATTGTGATAGCCTTCGGACTTTTGTTGTGGCGTGGAACTCGTGCGGCGTTGCTTGCTCCCGACAGATTCGGGATGCTTTTAGGCATCGGAATTATTACGGGATTAATTGTCCAAGCTCTTTTTAATATCAGTGTTGTGATCTCGATCTTGCCAGCCAAAGGAATTCCACTTCCGTTTATTTCCTACGGTGGTTCGTCGGTGATCGTATCGCTTTTTGCAGTTGGTATTTTATTGAATATTTCGCAACACGCCGGATTTGTTTCGTTTGAAAATGGACTTCACGCAACTCGAACGCCAAGAAGTGAACGAAAGACAACGCCGAAAAAGAAAGCATCTGTGGAACGTGGCACAACGAGAAGAAAAACGAGTTTGAAATAAAGGTATTTGATGAAAGTTTTGATCGCCGCCGGAGGAACGGGCGGACATATTTATCCGGGAATTGCGGTTGCGAAAGAGATTTTGCGGCGTGATGAAAAATCTGAAATTCTTTTCGTTGGAACGGAACGCGGACTTGAATCGAGAATCGTTCCCGAAAATAGTTTTGAAATTTCGTTCATTGAAAGTAAAGGTTTAAAAAGTGTCGGTTTGATGGGCAAATTGATGGGACTTGCGGTGTTGCCGAAAAGTTTTTTGCAGGCGAGAAAGATTTTGAAAGAATTTAAGCCCGATGTTGTGATCGGTGCGGGCGGATATGTAACGGGACCAGTTTTATTGATGGCGAGTTTTTTGAAAATTCCGACGTTAGCGATGGATTCAAACGCTCTGCCCGGTTTTACGAATCGGCAATTGGCGAGATTTATTACAAAAGCCGCTCTGACGTTTGAAGATGCTTTGCCTTATTTTGGCAAAAAAGGTGTCGTTACAGGAAATCCGGTTCGTAAAGAGTTTTTTGAAATTAAACCCAAAGAAAGAGGCGAAAAGATAAATGTTTTGCTTTTCGGTGGTTCGCAAGGTGCAAGGGCGATAAACCTTGCAATGATTGATGCTTTGAAAAAATTAAGTAATGAAAAGGACAAAATTGCCATAACACATCAGACAGGCAAATTGGACTTTGAGACGGTTAAAAAAGGTTACGCTGAAAATGCTTGGAACGATGCAGACATACGCGAATATATTTCCGATATGGTTTCGCAATTTGAAAAAACTGATTTGATAATTTCGCGGGCAGGTGCGACAACCTGTGCGGAAGTTGCGGCGGCAGGAAAGGTTGCGATAATGATTCCTTTGCCGACAGCCGCAGACGATCATCAACGCAAAAACGCCGAAGCATTAGAAAAAGGCGGTGCGGCAAAGATGATCTTGCAAAAAGACTTAACGGGCGAAAGTTTAGCTGAAGTAATAAAAAGATTTATAAATTCGCCTGAGAAAATAACCGAAATGGAAAAAGCCGCGAAAAAAATGGCGAAGGAAGATGCGGCTTCGGTAACGGTTGATTTGATTG